>JAAFHL010000022.1:16777-24096 GCA_013298365.1 Bacteroidota bacterium
TACATACGTCAGCACAAAGGAGAAATGACAGGTATCGGAGGCGGATT
Source organism: Bacteroidota bacterium (assembly GCA_013298365.1). Taxonomy (GTDB): domain Bacteria; phylum Bacteroidota; class Bacteroidia; order J057; family J057; genus JAAFHL01. Next base: position 16,825 of record JAAFHL010000022.1, read on the forward strand.
TGTATTATTATTATTCATCCCTATATTGGGTTTATTGGTTGCTCCTGCTGCGGCAACCATTAGCGCAACACTGAGTTATCTCAAAGAAACTAAATAATTGGGAGATTTTCGCAAATAACAATCTAAATCCAGAACAGCTTACTGATATTTATGGACATACTCAACCAAATTATTTGCGCTATGCGTAAAGAGGATATACGGCATTTTAAACTCTATGCAGCACGCACAAATGATGATGAAACACGCAAAGACATTGCTTTATTTGATGAAATTCATAAAAAAAGAGAAAAATATGATGAGCAGAAAATCGCTTTTCAGTTGTATGAGGACAATAAAAATGCTTTTTATCGCCTAAAAAATAGGTTATTAGAAGAAGTGAGCAAAAGCCTTTGGATACAGCATATAGACCGTGAGGCAGAAGGCTTCGGGCTATATTTATTTTCGCTGGCAAAATGGCATTTTAAAGAAAAAAGGACAGAAGTCGCTTTGTATTTTCTCAAAAAAGCGGAAAAACAAGCTATGCAAAGCGAGAACTATGACATTTTAGATTTGGTTTATCACTTATATATTCAATTTTCAGTAGAAACAACCCAAGTAAACCCTGCGGAATACATCGTTTTGCGCAAAAAAAATCGGCAAAAAATGGAGCTTTTAGCCGAAATAGATGACTTGTTGGCAAGCATTATATATCAAATTCGCAGCTCTTTTAATATGCTAAAAGACTATAATTTGTTGCAAGAATTGCAGCAAAAGGTGGCTATTTTTACCCAAGAAAACGATATATCTGCCAGCAAAAAATTGCGTTTCAAAATTTATGATGCCTTGATTCGGATTTTATTGCAAAAAAATGAGTTTCACACCATGGAAACCTATTTATTGCAAACTTTTGAGGAATTTTCGCAAGAAAAGCTATTTGACAAAGAAAACCATGAGACCAAATTAAATATGCTTACCTATTTGGTGAATACCCTATATAAGAATGAAAAATATGAACTTTCTTTGGCTTATAATGATAAGCTAAAAGCAGAAATGGAGGAATTTCATGGTTTGTATTTAGAAAAATATCGAATTTTTTACTATAATGCCTTAGTAAATAATTATAGTTTTTTGGACAAAGAAAAAGCGATTGTTATTTTACTAGAAATGAAAGATATGATACAAAAAGCAGAAAACAATTTTAACCGAATTTCGGTTTATTTAAACTTGGCTTTGATGTATTTTTATACAAATCAGTTTCGCAAAACCCTTCGTTACCTCAATGAATTGTATGCTTGGGAAAATTACAAAAAAACAGACGAAGGCTTGCGCCTACAAACCGAAATTTTTGAAGTTGTGGCTCGTTTTGAAAATAAAGAGGGTGAGTGGCTCAAACAACGCATACAAAAGCTGCGAAAAACTTTTGCTAAACGCCTCAAACAAGTAGAATATGAGCAAGATACGGCTTTTTTGAATATGATGCAAAGAGTATGCACTTTGTTATGGGAGACAGAAAATAGCAAAAACGAAATTGAGGCTATCAAGCAACAATTTCTCAGCGATTACCCGCAAAACAAGGCAAACCCTAGCATTTTTGATTATGTGGCGTGGCTGCAAAAAAGTTAGCTATTTTGAGTTGTGACGGTTTCAAAGCCTGTTTTGTATCCATTTGTCATATCCAATAAATGCTACTACATCTGGCGGCTCTATTTTAATTGTAAAATATATAGATTTTTATTTGTTTTATATTTTGTAAAATGCACTTTATCTAAAAGTATTAGAAAGCAAAGTATTTTCTCGCTAAAAAACTTTGTCTATCTTTGCCCAAAATCATCTATCTCAACAATATGGAAATAACCATCTCTATCAATAAGCAAGATTACAAGGTAAATCCTTCACCGTTACACATTTCTATTCCCTTGCATTTCAATGGAATACAACCTAATTCTTATGGCGTTCCAAATGCTCAAGGTCATGCTTTTGAAGGAGGCGGATTTGTGGGCGATGTCCGCAAAGGTGGTAATTGTAATTTTGAGGTTTATACTTTTATTCCACATTGCAATGGCACACATACAGAGTGCGTTGGTCATCTCACAGCAGAAAGAATTTCCATTCACAAAACATTGAATGATGTATTTATCCCTGCAACGCTTATTTCGGTACAACCCACAATTGCCGCAGTTACAAAAGATAATTATACTCCTGCCTTCAATCCCACAGATTTAGTATTGGACAAAGCAGCTCTCTTTGAAGCACTTAACGGAAAAGATAGCCAGTTTTTTGAGGCAATCATTATCCGCACTTTGCCCAATGATATAACAAAAAAAGGACGAGATTATACGCAAGAAGATGCGCCATTTTTCTCCATAGAAGGCATGGCTTATTTGCGTGCGTTGGGCGTAAAACATTTGTTGATAGATACACCTTCGGTAGATAGATTGCATGATGAGGGCAAATTGTCGGCGCATCGTGTCTTTTTTGAAACGGATAGCATCAAACCTGGCGACAATCTTTATACGATTACAGAATTTATTTTTGTAGATGATGTCATTTCAGATGGAAAATATTTACTCAATCTGCAAATTGCGCCATTTATGGCAGATGCTGCGCCAAGCCGCCCTGTGTTGATGCAGTTGATTCTTTAGCTATAAGATTTTTTCGCACCTACTTTTCTTGCTATATTTGTAACCTAAAACACAAATATTTACAGATATGCCATTTCACTTAGAACATATTTACATAAAAGGACTAAAAGACCCCGAAAGAGAAATAAATTTATCCTTCTCTACTGAGCCTATAACGGTCATTTATGGACCAAATGGCTGCGGCAAAACTACTTTTTTGAAGGTTTTGCAAGCCCTGTTGAATGGAGATGTTGAGACCCTAAAAAAGGAAAAGGTAGAAAAGATAGAATTAATGTATCAAATTCCTACAGAAAACGATACAATTAGGAAAAAACTGATTTTTAAAAATAATAAAATTGATAAAACCAATAATAACGAAATACTTAATACAAGTTCTGTCTTTTTGGGAGAGCATAGAGGCATGGTGAATAGTATTAATACTGAACAAATCGCACGAAATTTTTATACATTAAGACATCATACAGTTGGTAATAATAAGGTACGATTTCCGAAAGGAGTGAGAGAGGATGTAGCAGATGGATTTGATTACATCCTGAATCAGTTAAAATTTAATGAAAACAAAAAAAAGCACAAATATTACGATATGCTTACGATAAAAGAAGTAGGAAATTTCATTTTATCAGAATATCAAGAAGGCTTTAATTTGCGAAAAAAACAAGTAGAAAATGCGTGGTTTGAAACGATTGAGAATGGAATTGAAATAGAAGAAAATGAAAATGAGCCGTTTATGCTGCCAACTGATTTTAAGGAAAGATTAAATGAAAAGAAAAATTTCTTGCAACAAGCCTTAGCTGTGCAGGAAAAAGAATCTAAATTAACCAAAAGGTTATTAGAATATTTGGAAACGGGAGATGAAAAACTCACTAAAAATAGCAAATTATTTCGGGCTTTATTGCTGAATATTTTGGAAAAAGCCGAATCAGAAAACCTGCATTTAGAAGCATTAGAAACCTTAGAAAAATTGATGACAGACCATTTATATGGCGGTAAAAAACTGATTATCAATGAAAAAGAAGTATATATTTTTGCAGGAATTGATAAAGAAGGAAACGAAAAACGTCATTCCATTAAAGATTTATCAAGTGGAGAAAGAAATTTGTTGAGTATTTTTACCACTCTGTTGATAGAAGGGCGCAAACATCAATTTATTATAATAGACGAACCCGAAATTTCGTTAAGCCTAAATTGGCAACGCATTTTTCTGCCGCTCATTCATCGTTTTAGTCGTGATACCCAAATTATTGTTGCTTCACACAGTCCTTCTATTTCGCATGGCAATACTCAATATTTAGTAGAACTCAAATGAAATACGATATACACGAAGTTTTAGACATGGCTTTTCGGGAAAAAATGCCCAGAATTGTGGTAGAAGGTGATGATGATAGGCTGATTTACACGAAAATTGCAGAAAAGGCGGGTAAAACAGTGGAAATTTACCCTGTAGAATGGATAGATGGATTAGCAAAAGAAAGAGGAAATTGTGGTATGATAATACAAGCAATGCAGCAACTTCAACCTAAATTTGAAGAAAACCCAAAATGGATTTTGGGTATTATTGATGCTGATGCAAGAGATTTTCGACCGATAAGCCCCAAATTTCCAGATGAGGGAAATTTCCGTTCCCTGTTTAACTTGCTTGTTCTCAAATATTATTCAGTAGAAACCTATTTTGCAAATGCTGAAAATCTTAAGAAATTATTTGCTTTTATGAGTTACGCACTTGAAGTGGAAATAGGCGCAGAAATGTTGCAATTTCTTGCGGAAAATCATGAAAATGATACAGAATTTTATTATTATCTTTCGCTTGAAGCCTTAAAAAGAGCAAATGAAGACACTTATATTTCCGTAGGAAATATAAGTTATGGCGGAGATGAGCGTTTTGATGAAACATATAAGCAACGGATTTTTCCAAAATTGCAAGCAAAGAAAGTAGATTTAGATACATTTGCGCTGCAAAAAAATATTTCGCTTACGCATCTAAAACAGATTTGCAAGGGAAAATGGTATCTTTGGAATTATGTGTATAGAGCTGTTTTTCAAGTAGATAAGTTGATAAAAGCCTGTGAAAAATACCCACATCTACCCAAATGTGCAAATTGCGAAGTGGATAAATCAAAATGCAATTATCGCATGAAGCAACCTTATAAAAGTGCGATTTCCCTTCTATATAATCAAATGCTTACGTATGTGAATGAAAGCGAATGTGAAGATATTATCAATGCAATGAAGCAATTAGGTTAATTAAAAGATAGAGAAAGCATTTCAAAGCGCAAAACGCTTTGAAATGCTTTCTCTATCTTTATCCCAAAATCCTTACATACCCAAGGTAAAACGGCTTCTTAACAAAGTCAAAAACTCATCTACAACAGGGTCTTTTTCCCGAATATCGGGATTAGAAAGAATATATTTTTCAATAATTTCTTCGATTTCTTGGCGCACACTTGCATTATTTGCTTTGTCTATAATGATACGAAAACGCACATTATTGCCTGTAAATACACGTTGCACATACAAATATTGTTTGTGAATTGGAATATCTTCTAATTTAATTTTTTGGCTTGCGTGAAGCGTGTTGATTAAATGCGTAGGTGCGTCAGACATCAAAGATTCTACCAAGCTTTTAGGTGCTTCTTTGTCATCATTTTGTAACTGATTGGCTAAAATCAAGGTTTCACCCGCTTCATTTGACACAGGAGTTTGTGCTTTTTTGGAGAAGAATTGGTCAAACAAAGAAACGATAGGCTGCTCTTCTGTAACAGGTGTTTCTGGTGCAGAAACTGTGTGCGTATTTTCCTCAATCACAGGCATTTCAATTTCAGGTGCATCAATTTCGGGCGTATTTTCCTCAATCGCAGGCATTTCAATTTCAGGTGCATCAATTTCGGGCGTATTTTCCTCAATCACAGGCATTTCAATTTCAGGTGCATCAATTTCGGGCGTATTTTCCTCAATCACAGGCATTTCAATTTCAGGTGCATCAATTTCGGGCGTATTTTCCTCAATCGCAGGTATTTCATCGTCTTCTAATTCAAAATAAACAGAACGATTTTCACTCACTTCTTCTACTGTTTCTGCTTCACTTTCAGTTGTAGTAGGTGCAGCAACACTCAATTCTGTTCCTATTTCGATTACCTCGTCTTGCTCAACTTTTGCCTCTGCATCGCCATCATCAGATATTTCAAAGAAACTTTGTGGCTGTGTGAGTGTATCAAAAAAGCTCAATTCTTTGGCTTTTCTTTCCTCTTCTTCTTTGCGCAAACGTTCTACTTCTGCGGCGATTCGCTCTTCCTCTGCTTTTTTACGTGCCTCTTCTTCTTGCAAACGAGCTTCTTCTGCGGCTTTTGCAGCAGCTATTTTTTGATTTTCTTCTTCTGCTAATCTACGTTTTTCTGCGGCAATCGCTTGCGCTTTTTCCTCCTCTGAGCGCAACTCTGCAAGGCGTTTTTCTTCTGCATCTTGCTGTGCTTCAACTACCACGTCTTGAATGTTTCTGCCTGTAAGTCTTTGGAAAATATCATTGCGATATGCTTCAATGTCTTTTTCGCCCGAACTGTTAAAAATGGCTACAACACGGTGGAGTTTGACAAAGAAAATATCTTTTTCCACAATTTTCATGTTGTTTTTTTGGTGATAACGCAAAATGCTATTTACCGCAAAATCGAAATCGGTAAAAAATGGCGCATATTTTTCATACGTTTCCAAAGAAACTTTGTCTTGATTATGAAAAAAGAAATTACCTAAGGTGTCTATCGGGTCTAAAATCAATTTGAGGTTGTTGTACACAGCCTTTTTGAGCAATGGACGAAAATCCTCTTGCCCAATTTTGATATGGCGAGACAATTGATTTTGTAACTGTGTCATCAAACCTTGCACATCAGCCTCCTCAAAATCAAAATAAGGATGTTTCAACTTTTGCATTTGCTGATTCAGCACTTGAAACAACTGAAATAACAAAAATTTATTGATTTGTGCGTAGGGGGTACACGTTTTTAGTTCCTCGCCCTTAATCACGCCGTTAGCGAAATAGCGACTTTCGTACAGTTTTTGTGCGAGTTCTTCCGCTAAGGAATTGAGTTTTTCATCTGGAAGAATGATTCTTTTCATGTATAAAAATAAGAATTTATGATAAATTATAAAATAAAAATGTATTTGTCTAAGAATCTGCGTTTATTTGCAGAAATATACGCCGATATAATTACAAATATGTAGCTACATTTTAGGGCTTAAATTTAACACAATTTTTTGGGACTTTGCAAATAAAATATGAAAGAAATATATTGAGTTTTATCCACTCAAAATTAATCTATTGATAAATAGGCTTTTATATTTTATATTTCTTTTTCCTTATATAAAAAATAACATCTTCTTCTTTATTGTTTCTGCGTGAAAAATAATATCTATCTTATTCTTTTCTGTATTTTTGTAGGACTTATCTCCTGTAAAAAAGAATCTGTGCCGACTCATCAGCTTGTCGCTATCCGTAATCTTTACACACTCGAACTCCCTGCAAGATTTGAGCCAACTTATGACATGCACGAATCGGCAGAATTACAGTATGCCGACAAAAAAAGTCATTGGTATTTAATCTGTATGGAAGACGCAAAGTCTAATTTTGGGACAGGTGGACAAAAAATGGTTTCTTTGTCTGATT
>JAAFHL010000220.1 GCA_013298365.1 Bacteroidota bacterium
TCGTAGAAGCCATTGCTACGAAAACGATAGCCAATTACATACCCTATTTTGGGGTTAATAATACCAAAACGAGGTCCTACTTTTATGTCTAATTCTAAGGCAGTGATGCCTACATTTTGACCTTCATCCTTAGAAAAATCTCGCATGACCAAAGGCAAATTAGGAAAACCTTTGCCTGTATTGTTTTTGTAAACCGTATTTAAGCCGATTTCATAGCCCCCATACGCATTATATGAGCGATAAAACGCCCCTAATACGCCGGTAGAAAACCAATCAGGTGCCAGAGAATACTCGTCAGGACGCTTGAAATGATTGAGGTTAGAAGAAAATCGGATTCCCCAACCTTGCTGTGCAAGTAGGTCGGTAGCGAAAGAAGCAAGTAAACATACAAAAAACAGTGTTTTTTTCATTGATACAATAAATAATAGACGTTAAAATTTGCGTGAAATAAAAGCTATTTTTTTACAAAAAAAGTGCAAAAATTTTACCCTTTTACCTGCAATTCAGCGGCAATCTTGTGCATATACGCCAAGGCTGCTGCTTCGTCATTTGGAATTTCACCCTCCAAAATTGCCTCACGAATCGCATTTTTAATCTGCCCGACTTTGATACCTGGCGGCAGTCCAAAGGTTTTCATAATCAGTTCGCCCGAAACAGGCGGCTGCCAGTTACGAAGGTTATCTTTTTCTTCCACTTCTTTGATGCGGGTAGCCAAAAGACGATAATTTTCTTTGTAACGCTGCACTTTTTCAGGAAAACGAGACGTGATGTCGCAACTACAAAAGAGCAATAAATCGTCTAAATCTTCGCCTGCATCTACGACAATGCGGCGAATTGCACTGTCAGAAACCTCCAAATTGACCAAAGCTACAGGTCTTTGATGCAAAGCGACCAGTTTCTGTACATATTTCATTTTTTCATTCAAAGGCAAACGCAATTTGCGAAAAATATCTAATACCATCTTTGCCCCTTTGTCCTCATGTCCATGAAAAGTCCAGCCATCATTTACATCAAAACGCTTCGTTGCAGGCTTGCCTATGTCGTGCAAAACAGCCACCCATCGCAGCCAAAGGTTATCACTTTTCTCCGCCACATTGTCTAACACTTTGAGGGTATGGTAAAAATTATCTTTATGCCCCTGCCCATTTCTGATTTCTACCCCATACATCGCCTGCAATTCGGGAAAAATATATTTTAGCAAACCTGATTGAAATAACAATTTATAACCCAAAGAAGGTACAGGCGCACGCATTATTTTATTCAACTCATCAATCACTCTTTCAGGGCTAATAATTTCGATGCGTTTTGCATTTTTGGCAATAGATTCAAAAGTTTTTTCCGCAATTTGAAAACCTAATTGCGTAGCAAAACGAATGGCACGCATCATACGAAGCGGGTCATCAGAAAAAGTTATATCGGGATTTGTGGGCGTTTGAATGATTTTTTGTTGCAAATCAGCTTGCCCCCCAAAAGGGTCAATCAAAGCTCCATAATTGTATTCATTCAAGGAAAAAGACATCGCATTTATCGTAAAATCTCTACGAACTTGGTCGTCAGCCAAAGAGCCATTTTCCACAATCGGTTTACGAGAATTACGGTTATAGCTTTCTTTCCTTGCACCCACAAATTCCACTTCCCAATCTTGATAACGTACCATCGCCGTTCCAAAACGTTCAAAAGTAGCTACATCTTTGGCATTTACCAACTTAGCAAAGGCTTTTGCAAAAACAATTCCTTCTCCCAAAACCACCACATCAATGTCTTTACAAGCACGATTTAACAATGTATCACGCACGAATCCGCCCACAACATAAGCTTCTAAGCCCGTCTGTTTGCTACACGTTTTTAGTATCTCAAATACCTTGTCTTTTAACATCTGAATCAATTTTTATGCAAAAGTACGAAAAAAATTGAGTTTGTTGCTAAAAAGGTCGTTTAAACTTGTTTGTTTTGCCAAAACAAAATTATAACGATAAGGCTGTAATTAATTTGGGGAAACTATTTTTCCCTATATTTGTAGGCTATTCCTTCACAGATTTTAAATTTCAAACAAAAAAATGCCTTATATACTACCGACTTCTGATGGTTCTGTTACTTTACAATCTGACATTCACCATGTTAGCTACCATTCTATCAATGGAGCTGTAACAGAATCTATGCACGTTTTTATTGAAACGGGTTTGCGCAAAAAACAGCAAGAACAAAAAAATATCAATATCTTAGAAATGGGGCTTGGTACGGGTTTAAATGCTTATTTAACTTTTTTTCACCAAAAAGAAAGTGAGATTTTTTATACAGCCCTCGAAACAAATCCTATTTCTTGGGAACTTGCTGCACAACTAAATTATCCACAACAAATTGAAAATCAATTAACTTCCGATATTTTTTCACAAATCCATACTTGCGAATGGGAAAAAGATAAGCAACTTTCCCCGCATTTTAGCATAAAAAAACATCAAAAAAGCCTACAAGACTTTGAAACAACTGAAAAATTTGACCTCATTTATTATGATGCTTTTGACCCTGCCGCACAACCCGAACTTTGGACAGAAGCCATTTTTGAGCAACTTTTCTCGCTCACAGCATCAAATGGAATCCTTGTAACTTATTGCGCAAAAGGCAGCGTGAGGCGAGCGATGCAAGCCGCAGGTTATACCACAGAACGTTTGCCTGGACCGCCAGGGAAAAGGGAGATGTTGCGGGCGGTGAATAGTTATCAGTGAGCGGTTGTCAATGAGCGGTTGTCAATGAATCTGGATTACATTTTCCTACCTTTTATTTTTGAATTTGCTTGTATTTCGCCATTCAAATTCGCTTCCCCTATATGTTCTTCTATAGCATTAAACACTTCAAAATGGTCCTTATGCAAATTATCAATATACCAAAAGTATCTTGTTTTTATCTCTTCAAAAATAGTTGCATCTTGCTGTGGTGGTCTATTCGTTTTTCTAAACCTTGTTTCATCTCGCAAAAAATCATCTTTTCGAATGGGTGTAGTTCTGTTTTGTGCCGAAAAAAAACGAAAAAAGAGACGACTTTTTCGTAATTTTGTATTGCAAACGAAAATTATATGGAATCAGTCATCTCTTGTACAAAAGTAGGGGAAATTTTGCTGGAACTGCAAAAAAAATGTGAAAAAGACTACCAAAATCTGTTTATTTCAAGAGATTTATTGGAGTTTGAACGATTGCTTTGGGCAGATTTGCAGGAAGTTTATAATAAAATAAGCGAAATAATGCTTCAATTAGTAGCCCTAAAATTGTTGGATTCTATGCATAAAAACGGCAAAAAGTGTGCAAATTTTGGCTGATGGCACACCCTGGATTTGGCTAAATATCAAAAAGATATTGCTATGATTAGGCGTTGACGTAACAAAAATCGTGGAAACTTTAGATTATTGCCATGCCATAAGTTATGTGAACACCATAATTAAAGCTATGCCAAAAAGCAAAGAAGAGATTATTTTAACTACTTCTTGGGACGAAAAAACTTGTCTAAAACAGGTAAAAGAATGGGCATGGAATGGCAAAATATCGGAATTTGTGAGCCTTTCAAAACGACTTTCTCCTAACCCCAATCAAGAAATAAACCAAGTAATTAATGTAAGTTGCGAATGAAACGATTGTAACGATGTTCGTACTGCGATTCTCCAGAATCGCATAAAAAAGCAAACCATTAAGCATACATGTTTTGTCTATAGCCTGCGATTCTGGAGAATCGCAGTACGCTAAAAACAATACGCAACTTACATTAACTACAGAAAATTGGGAAATAGACCCTCAAATGTATTTCAGCCTTGATTGCAGTAATGTAAGCACTGTAGAAAACTTAGCTTCTTCTTTATCTATCCTTCCCAATTCAGCAAGCGATTATTTGTACATTTCTTATGAAGGTGAGAAAAATCTATCTTTTGCTATCTCCGATATATGGGGCAAGACCTTGGCAGCGTGGGAGACGCATTCCGCAGGGGCTTTTTATCAAAAAGAAGTGCTGATTGCTGATTTTCCGTAGGGATTTATTTTCTCTCGACACAAGCAGGCGATAAAAAAGTGGTCAAGAAGTTTGTGAAGGAATAAAATTATTGATTTCTCGTAGATAAAAAACGTAGATTTAAGCATATATTATGTCATCTTCTCAAATCTACGGTAAATTTTTGTAACGATTATCTTTCTTCATATTCTGCCAATATTTCATCGATATATATTTCTAATGTTGGGATTTTATCTATTACAACGTCCCATAAAATTCCTGTATTTATGTGGTCGGAATAATGGAAAATTTCAATCCTGTTTTTCTTCATTTTCTGCTATATCAAGCAATAATTCCTTCACAAAATCCTTTACTTCGTGGTCGGGAATATCGGCTATTTCGGCTTTGTCGTACACATACATCAAAATTACTTTTTCTTTTACTGTTAAATAGTAAAAGATAAGCCTTGCTCCGCCACTTTTTCCTTGATTTTTACCGCTAATTGCTACACGAAGTTTATATACATTAGGCATAATCTCCTTGCCTTGTTTGGCATCTTTTTCTAATGCAGAAAATATACTTTCTATGTCAGTTGCAAAAGAAGGATATTTTTTTCTGATTTTCTTATAGCCTTTTAGATAGTTACTGGTTGCTATTATCTCATTCATTTGCCAACTCTTTTTCTATTTCCTGCATTGCAACACGAGCGTTTTTCAGTTGTATTTTGCCTTGCTTATACAACTTTACTTCTTCAAAAGAGCCACTAAGTTCCTCAAAAAATTCCGATTTGCTTATCAATAATTGCGGCTCTTGGGCATTTGTTGTCAGTTTTAATGCACCTAAGCGATAAAATAGATTTATCACTTTTAGTACAAACCAATTATTTGTTTCAATTTGATATGTCATTTTATTTAGTGTTGAGTAATGTTTGGGTAGTACGTTCTCTTGTTCCTTTTAGTTGCGTTTATTACTTGAATCTGCGTATTTTAATGTTACTAAAATATCAATATCACTGTCTTTTTGCTGTTGCCCACGGGCATAAGAGCCAAAAAGATAAGCAGCATAGATATTATCATGCAGCGCAAAGTATTTTCTTAACCTTGTTATAGGTAATAATTTGTCTTCAATGACGATTTCTTTCATAAAGAGAAGTTGCTTATTTTTTGTTATCAAGCAAAGATAAGTAATTATCTTCAACTTTTATGCAGATTTTCGCAGAAAAAAATCTGCGAAAATCTGCGGTTACATCTGCGTTAATCTGCGAGAGACATTACACCTACCTGCACGAGTCCATTCTAACTGCTGTGCATTGTAGGTATGATTTGCCAAAATCGTGTCGCTGCTGCCGTCTGCATGGTGCAAGGTGATTTCTACTTGTTTGCCTGGTGCAATACTTGCAACATGTACGTCAATCGTATCATTTTCAAGGATTTTGTCATAGTCCGCTTTGTCTGCGAAAGTGATACCAAACATTCCTTGTTTTTTCAAATTCGTTTCGTGGATACGGGCAAAAGATTTTACCAAAACCACCCTTACGCCCAAATGACGTGGCTCCATCGCTGCATGTTCACGAGAAGAACCTTCGCCATAGTTTTCGTCTCCTACCACGATTGAGCCAATGCCTGCCGCTTTGTACGCACGTTGCACATTTGGCACTTCGTCATATTCGCCTGTAAGCTGATTTTTTACGCTATTTTGTTTTTCATTGAAGAAATTCGTTGCACCAATGAGGAGATTATTTGAAATATTGTCCAAATGTCCTCTGTAACGCAACCATTTTCCTGCCATAGAAATATGGTCGGTTGTACATTTTCCTTTTGCCTTAATAAGCAATTTCAAGCCTGTCAAATCTTCGCCATTCCATTCTGCAAAAGAATACAATAACTGCAAGCGAGAAGAATCAGGATTTACTTTGATTTCTACGCCGCTACCATCTTCCGCAGGGGCTTGATAACCTGCATCTTCCACATCAAAGCCCTTTGTAGGCAATTCTACGCCCGTAGGCTCATCTAACATTACTTGCTCGCCATTTTCATTCATTAAATAATCCGTTAAAGGATTGAATGTCAAGTCTCCAGCGATAGCCAAAGCCGTTACGATTTCGGGCGAACCTACGAAAGCATACGTATTTGGATTGCCATCTTGACGAGCTTGGAAGTTGCGGTTGAAAGAGTGAATGATGGTGTTTTTTTCTTTTTTCTCTGCGCCAACCCTTGCCCACATACCGATACATGGTCCGCAAGCATTCGCAAACACTTTTCCACCAATAGAATGGAAAATATCTATAAAACCATCTCTTTCAATGGTAAAACGAATCATTTCAGAGCCAGGCGTAATTAAATATTCAGATTTGGTTTTCAAGTTTTTGGCAGCTACTTGTTTTGCCAAACTAATCGCACGAGAAATGTCTTCGTAAGATGAGTTGGTACAAGAGCCAATCAAACCTGCTTCTACTTTGGTAGGCCAGCCATTTGCTGCGGCGGCTTCTTTCATTTGAGAAATAGGCGTAGCCAAATCTGGGGTAAAAGGTCCATTGATATAAGGCTCAAGTGTATTGAGGTCAATTTCAATGACTTGGTCGAAATACGCTTCAGGATTTGCATATACTTCTGCATCGCCTGTAAGATGTTCTTTTACCTCATTTGCCAAATCAGCCACTTCTGCACGACCTGTCGCACGTAGATAACGCTCCATGCTTTCGTCATAGCCAAAAGTAGAAGTAGTTGCGCCAATTTCTGCACCCATGTTACAAATTGTGCCTTTTCCTGTACAGCTCAAAGATTCTGCGCCATCACCAAAATACTCCACAATACAACCTGTTCCGCCTTTTACGGTCAAAATGCCTGCTACTTTGAGGATAATGTCTTTAGCAGAAGCCCAACCATTGAGTTTGCCTGTCAATTTTACGCCAATTAATTTTGGGAACTTCAATTCCCACGCCAAACCTGCCATCACATCTACCGCATCTGCACCGCCTACGCCAATCGCTATCATACCCAAACCACCTGCATTTACGGTGTGTGAGTCCGTACCAATCATCATACCGCCTGGGAAAGCATAGTTTTCCAATACAATTTGGTGAATAATCCCTGCGCCAGGTTTCCAAAAACCGATACCATATTTATTTGAAATAGAAGCCAAGAAATCATAAACTTCCTTGTTTTCGTCATTTGCAAAAGTCAAGTCCGCAGATGATTCAACCTTTGCAGTAATTAAGTGGTCGCAGTGAACGGTAGAAGGCACAGCGACTTTCTTGCGTCCTGCGGTCATAAACTGCAACAAAGCCATTTGTGCTGTAGCATCTTGCATCGCCACACGGTCAGGTGCAAAATCCACATAGTCCACGCCACGTCCCAAAGGAGTTGTTGCGCTTGTCTCAAACAAATGTGCATACAGAATTTTTTCTGTCAAAGTAAGTGGTTTGCCCACCACGCTACGAGCAGCCGCAACCTTTGCAGGGAGCTGCGCATAGACTTGCTGAATCATTGATACGTCAAAAGCCATTTTTTAGGAATTAAAAATGAATATTTCGATAAACCCAATACAAGTATTGGAAATTTATTGGTTGTTTGACAATTTTTGTGGATTATATTTTGAAAGTATGTTTTTTCTCCATAAAGCAGGGTTTAAACCCTGCTTTATGGAGAAAAAACTCAAAAATGTCATAGAACCAGATTATTTTTATGGTAAAACTATATTGAGGCGCAAAAGTATGTTTTTTTGAGGGAAAAAGCTATTTTTGAGGTGAAAAAAAGTAGCTATCAGCGTTTTACATGAAATCTTTGTAATTAATTATCTTGCTTTCAAAATAATAATTTAAAAGATTTAGACTACTTTAGCGTTATCTA
>JAAFHL010000221.1 GCA_013298365.1 Bacteroidota bacterium
GGGAGCTTCGTAGCCCGCCGACTTGCGATTGTAGTTTACGCCAATTTGTGCCGAAAAATGGGGTAGAAAGGTGTATTTTGTGGAAATTCCTGTGTAGAAATAGGGATAAATCACGCCCTTTGAATTTGGGTCTATGACGGTAGGAATAGGCGCAAAAGCATTAAGCCCGGCATGAACATAATATTTTTGTGCAGAAACTTCCGATATAAATAGTGAAAAAATGAAAAGATAAATGATTTTGGACATGTTTTATTAAGTATTAGACTTTGCAGCATACGTTTGCTTTTCCTCCTCAAAGCATATCTATAATTTACTCATTTGACGAACATCAGTACCTCAATTGCGAATGACAAAATTAGGGATAAAAGGGGAATGAAAAAATATTTTGTGATTTTAAAATCATATTTTTTCTGTTGCTTCAAATCATATACTTGTTTTAATTTCATTTTCAATTAGTTATAGCTTTTTACATCATGCTTTGGTTTTAGTTGAAGTATTATGATAGTCAAAGTATCAATTTAGGTAAGTCGGTTCATCATCTTTATTCAGCCTTGTTTACTTTAAAATATGTATCAATAAACATAAAAAATATTTTCCTTTTTGCAACAAAAACGCAAATAAAATCGTTGTTTGAACATTGAATTTGTAAAACGAAATTTTATGGATAGAAAAACCTTTCTCAAATCATTTTTATTATTGCCTTTTGTTTCAAATATTATGAATATTAAAGAATTACACAAGTTTTCTCAATCTTTGGGAAACACAGAAAAAATGTCAGTTTTGTTTGTAGGAAATTGAAACCCGATGAATGTCATTAAAAATTAGCATACAATAAGCAATAAAAAACAAGAAAGTAGAAAAAAAATTTTCATATTACGTTTTTTCGCTATATTTGCACGAAATTTAATGTAACTATATTTTCATCATGGCTCAACACAGTTTTTTAGACAAAATCGGCGGTACGCCACTTCAAGAATATATCACAGATATACGCAGTTATGCGGGCGAACTTACGTTAGAAATTAAGCCTGAACATATATATGTTGTCCTCAAAATGTTGAAGGAAAAATTTGCGTTTAATGGTTTGATAGACATTACAGCAAGCGATTTTTATAGTGATGAACAACGTTTTGAAGTAGCTTACAACATCATCAGCATGGAATATGTGCAGCGTTTGCGTATTGCTGCTCGGGTAGAAGAAGACAAGCCCGAAGTTGATTCGGTGGTAAGTATTTGGGGTTCAGCAGATTGGTATGAGCGTGAATGTTTTGATATGATGGGAATAAAATTCCATAATCACCCCGATTTACGCCGCATCTACATGCCCGAAGATTTTGAGTATTTTCCGCTTCGTAAAGAGTTCCCTCTTTTGGGGATTCCTGGTTCTATTCAAATGCCTGATAAAGCAGAAAGAACGTTTTAAGTAATTAAAAATTGAAAATTAGAGGAGATATTGATAATCAATTCCTTTATTTCATCTTCATACAAAGCCGCTAAGACGCAAAAGTGATAAAATCAATGCTTTGCAACTTAGCGGCTTTTCCTAAGTGTATAATAAGGCTATCCTATTTCATCATTCATTTTTTTATTATTGAAATATATCTTGGCAAAAAAAAACATACTTAATCTGCTCATTATTACGCAAATATGTCTCATTTTTGCAACATTTCATGCGTTTATCTTTAACCCCAAAGCCTATTTATTTCAGTCAGGTTATGATGGCATAAAAAACTATTTTACCTATCAATCCTATATTCAGCAAGACAAGGCAGAAAATATGTTTATTCATGCCAATATGAATTATCCCTATAAAGAATATATTTTTTATACAGACAATACGCCTGCTTTAGCCGTTCCCATTCGTTTTTTTCCCCAGTATGTATTTGATATTCAAGAATTTGTGATTCCTATTTATCATTACTGGTTATTTTTAGGAATATTGTTTTCTACTTTTTTGCTTTACAAAATCCTAAAAAGAGGCATCACACAACCTTTTATTTTATTTGTAGCATCGCTTACTTTGCCATGGCTTGACATTCAGCTTTTGCGTTTGGGCATAGGACATTTGAATTTAAGTTGTTCATGGGTGTGGTTAGGCATTATGTTATTGTGTATAAAATGGGAAGAAAGCGACTATAAAAATTATTATAGTCTTTTGATAGCCATTTATTTATATATTGTAAGTTTTATTCATTTATATTATTTGCCTATTGCTATGTTATTTGTAGCAATGCTCATTGGTTTTAAAACTTTGTTTGCTTTTCGCAAAAAAAAGGCTTGGTTTGGGGCAATTTCGATGGGTTTAGGTGTGGGTTTAGGGGCAATCTCGGTGCTTGCGACCATTCAAATCATAGATAAATATTATGCTTTCCGTTCAAAATTGCCCATGGGTTATGAATGGGACCATTTCAAACTCAAAATAGCAGCCCTTGTAACGCCTTTTCATTTTAATCTTATCCCTTTTGTATGGAAAACAGATGACCATCTCGAATACGAAAATTGGGGATATTTGGGCAGTTTTGCCTTATATGGAGGCACAATTTTGTTGTTATTAGGCTTATTTTTTATTTGTAAAAACATTATTCAAAAAAAATGGACAACAGAAATACCTATCTTTACACAATGGTTGATTGCGATATTTATGAGTTCAATTTTATGTGCATCTATTGCCTTGGGCAAAGAATTTAGGTTCCATGACACCGAAAAAATCCTACATACCAACTATTTCAGTCTTTTTTATTATTTGGATAAATACGTGCCTACGATTGCACAATTTCGTTGCTTGGGGCGGTTTTCTTGGGTGCTATTTTGGGGGGCAAATATCACTTTTATAGCGGTTTGGCAAGCAGTATATGACAAAATTTCGGGCAAAAGTAAATATATTTTACTCTTATTAAGCCTTTTTTTGCTGATAGATATGTATGACAGGGTAGCTTTTTCGGAAAAAACACACGTAGAAAGTCCTTTTTCTGCCGAAAAAATGACGGAAATTAAGGCTGTTTTTGCAGGAATTGACTTGCAAAAATATCAGGCTATTTTGCCGATTCCTTACTATCATGTTGGCTCAGAATTGATGCCTTTTACAGTTGACCCTAACGAATATTTGTGTACAAGTTCTATGCAAGCGTCTTTGCTCACAAAATTGCCTTTGATGGCAAATAAGCAATCTCGTACCGCAACCTATCAGGCACAGCAATTATTGAAGATTTTTACAGATGGAAAATTGTCTGATACACTGCTTAATCAGTTGAATAACAAGCCCGTACTTGCATTGGTAAACAGAAAATATACAACTACTACGGATTGGGACATTCCGCAGCGAGTGGAAGCAAATTATATTTATCATACTAACGCCACGATTTTGCAACGAAATATGAGCTTTCTCAAACGAGCAGGCGACTGGGAATTGTATGCTTGGTATCCTAAAATAGATACTTTTTACAAACCTTCGGCAGTAAAAAACCTTGCGACAAGTAAGGAAAATATCTTGAAATTTGCCTTAACAGACACAGGTTTGGCTTATAAGTGGGTTAAAATTACGGCAAATGTGCAACTAAGTTCAAGTGATACTTTGCCTACTTTTACTTTTTCGATAAAAGATAATCAGCAAAAGTTGTATCTAAATGTTATCAAACCTATCTTACAAAAAACTAATAATGAGCCTTTTACAAAGATAGAACAAATATGGCGATTGCCCGCTTTTCGTAGTTCAACAGATACTTTATATATTGCGACTGCCAATAATGCTGGAAAACCCTTGTTAAGTCAAGAAATTCATTTGGTGCAAATACAATAAAAGCTATATCTTTGCAGCAAATATGGAAAAAACAACATTAGGCATTGTATTGCCTTGTTACAACCCCTCGGCGCATTGGGCAGAAAGGATTGTACAAGCCGTAAAATACATAGAAAATAGGCTGCCATTGACAGAGATTAGCATTTATCTGGTCAATGATGGTTCTATGCGTAATGTAAATACCGAAGATATAGCGCATTTATCCGAAAATTTACGCTTTCATTTCATTGATTATCAGCAAAATCAAGGAAAAGGTTATGCCTTGCGACAAGGCGTTTTGGCTTGCAAAGATACTGATATTACCATTTTTACAGACATTGATTTTCCGTATTTGGAAGATGATTTGATTGCTTTGTATGAGAAAATATGTGCAGAGAAGTGGAATGTTTTGGTAGGCAAGAGGGCTGAAAATTATTATGAAAATGTCCCGAAAGTGCGTATTTTTATTTCTAAATTGTTAAAGTTTTTCATTCGTTTTTTGCTAAATATTCCCATCAACGACACACAATGCGGGCTGAAAGGTTTTGATAAACTAGGTAGAGAGATTTTCCTAGCTACCACCATCAATCGCTATCTATTTGATTTAGAGTTTATTTACCTAGCGGCAAAAGTCAAGGATATTCGCCTCGCTGCCATAGAAGTGCAACTAAAACCAGGCATTATTTTTTCTCGCATGAACATGAAAATTCTGCTTACGGAAGGTTGGAACTTTTTGAAAGTGTGGTTGAAATAACTTTTTAAAGAAAATAGTTCTCGCAGATTTTCGCAGATAAAGACCGCAGATTTTTGCAGATAAAAACAATACATCTGCGAAAATCTGCGCTTAAATCTGTGCAAATCTGCGAGAAACTTCGTATAAACCTTAACCACGCTTTTTCGCTGCGGCATACACCATCAAGCAAATCCCTGCATACAAAGTCAGCAAAAGCATACGAGAAGCGTTTACAAATTGTCGTTTTTTGCGCAAAAAGACCACTCTTTTATGCCCATTTTCTACTTTTTGAGAAAGTGTAATGCGTTTTTTTGCATCTTTGAGCTTGGGTAAATTGCTTTGAAAAACAGAAAGGCTATCTTTCCACATATCAAGCTCTCGTGTAATTGCCTGATTGCCAATGATTGCAATAAGGGAATGGTCATCAAAATGCCATTTTTTGCCTTGTACCAAAGAATCTATTGCTACAGCCCATTCGTTTTTGCCTGTCAAGGTATCTCTATGCACGATAGTATCATTGGCAAAAGCTTGGAATTGAATGACTTCTTTTCCTTTTATCGTGTCTTTCCAAAATAAAGTGTCTTTGGGGTGGACTTCGTAAGAAATCTCAATCTTGCCGTCTAAGGCTCGTGGCGCAATCGTGCTGCCTATAAAGACTAAAATGAGCAAGATAGGCGTAACATATTTGGCTACATAGCCAAAAAACATAGGGGCTTTGATGTCTCCGCCTCTATTCACTTCTGCCCAACCTTCTTTAATGCCAAAAATCCAAGCAAACAAAAAAGTTTCGGCAATGGCAAAGACAACTAAAGAAATCGTTCCTGCCCAATAGTCAAATTCATCAAAAACGCCATATTCGAAAAATGCTACTGTAGGGAAACCCAAAATAAAGGTGCAAAATCCAAATAAAAGGGCAGCTCTTTGCTTGCTCCAGCCCCATTCTTCTTCCCAAAAATGTACAATCGGCGTTCCCATTGCCAGCGAAGAAGTAATGCCTGCAAAGAATAACAAGGCAAACCACATCATGCCTGCAAAGCCACTTAGCCATCCCCATTGTTCAAATAAATAAGGTAAAGTTCTGAAACCCAAGCCCAAACCGCCCCCTTGTGCTATCAATTCTTTTACGCCATCTATGCCGAGATAACCAATAGAAATAGGAATAATAATTGCGCCACCCAAGACGACTTCTACAAACTCATTCATCCAACCTGCTGCCATTGCATTGAGGGCAATGTCGTCATTTTCTTTGAGAAAAGACGCATAACATTGTACAGAACCCATGCCTACGGACAAGGTAAAAAAGATTTGACCTGCCGCGGCAAGCCATACACTCGGTTTCCAGATGCTGCTAAAATCAGGTTTCCATAAAAAATTGAGTCCATATGTACCGTCAAATACAGCACCATCTTGCCCGCCTGCGGTGAGGTTTATGCCTTTGAATGCCAACAAACAGCCAAATAGTAACAACAAAGGCATTCCTATTTTTGCAACCGCTTCTACTCCTTGCTTTAAGCCTTTGCTCAATATCCAAACATTTAACACCAGACATATCAACCAAAAGAAGACAGATGCAGGAATGGCAGATAAAATAGGCAAAGGAACTTCAAAACCGATATATTGATTGAAGAAAGCCGCTACACTATCGGGTGTTTTGCCATCAAATGTACCAAAAAGAGAATAAAACGTGTAGGAAAGCGTCCAAGATTCGATATAAACGTAGTACGCAGCAACAGCAAAGTTGGTAAAAATACCCAATGCCCCCACATATTTCCATATAGGAAAGCGTTTATTCATAGATTGTAGGATAAAAGGAGGTGTATGATACCCTTTTTGTCCCCCAAAACGCCCCATTGCCCATTCCATCCATAGCAAGGGAATGCCCATCAGTACAAAACAAACCAAATAGGGAATGATAAAAGCTCCACCGCCATGCGTGATAGCTTGTACAGGAAAACGCAAAAAATTGCCAAGCCCTACGGCATTGCCTGCCATGGCTAAAATAAGTCCGATTCGAGTTCCCCAACGTTCTGTGGCTATGTTTGACATATTGATGCAATAAGTTTTGCGCAAAGGTAGGAATAAATTTTTTTCTGTTCTAATGAAAAAGGTGTTGAATCGTTAATTCCTTTCAAGTTATCCTAAATGAAATAATGCTAAAAGAACGCATGATTTTGGGCAAATCTTGGGGATACTCATGATGAAGATTGGCGATTGTGTATGACACTTTGGGTTGTTTGACAACTTATATAAAACGATAAAATTGTTTTTATCTGCTAAATAGCTTGCTTTTTTGCCAAAAAACACCTATTTATCGCAATTCGGGTATAAAATTGTCTTCCTTATCTCAATATCTTCCTACTTTTGACCTATACATATTTATTTAGTTATTTTATGAAAACAACATACCAAATTTTCTGTTTATTACTTGTTAGCCTTTTTTCCATTGCCTCTGTGCAAGCAACAAACATTTATGGGGGAACGGTGTCTGGCACTTGGACGCTTGCAAATTCGCCCTATACCGTTTATGGATTAGTTTTTGTTCCTTCGGGTAGTTCGCTTACGATTGAGCCTGGCACGATTGTGCGCTTTGCAGAACATGCTCGTATGCGTATAGAAGGTAGCCTGCAAGCTGATGGAACCATAACGGATTCTATTCGTTTTGAATATGCAGGTACAAACGCTTGGTACAATCATATAAGTCCTTCGCCTGGTTGGTGGGGCATTATGATTACGAATGAAAATTTACCTTTGGACAGTTCGAGCATTAGTTATTGTAACTTTCAGGGGGTTAGGCAGAATAATCTTACGAGTGACACTACAAATGGCGCATTAGCTGTGGCATTTAGTCATATCTATTTTGCGCATAATCGTTTTCATCGTCATGTAGCAGAAAATCCTTTTTTAGGGATTTCCTTGGGCTATTCAACAGGAGAGATTGCTTATAATGAAATTACCGAAAATAACACACCTGTAACTATTGGTATAAATCAAAGTACGGTTTATATACATCATAACCATATTCATCACAATTACAACGATTTACAAAGCAATGTAGCAAGTACAAAGGCACTTAGTCCTTGTATGATGATAATTAATAATTCGCATCCTGTCTTAGAATATAATGACATTCATCATCACATAAATGTTACAGGTTATGGCGGAGGCGTGGTTTCGCAGGGCGAAATTATTTTGGCTCACAATCGTTTTTATGAAAATCAGGCAAAAATGGCAGGTGGAGCAGTACATCTTTCTAATGGTGGTTCAAATACGACCACTCATATTGTTTTGAATGGTA
>JAAFHL010000222.1 GCA_013298365.1 Bacteroidota bacterium
AACAACTACTTATTATGCGATTGTAGATTGCGTTCCTTGTACTGATACCGTTTGGGTAACCGTCAATGTTGTACAACCTACGCCTGCTACAATTACAGGACCAAGTGCGATTTGTGGTACACAAGCTGTGAGCTTGACAGCAACAGGTGGCGGGACTTACGCATGGAAACAACTTCCATTTAGCTCTATCGTAGGCACAGCAGCAACCTTAAATGTGGCTTCTGTAAGTACAACTCGCACATATACCGTAACGGCTACAAATGCACCTTGTCCTACTACAACGGCATCTCATACAATTACTGTCAATCCGATTCCAAATCTTACTTTGCCTTTGCCCACAGGTTGTAGAATAGTAGGTCAGCCACTTACCTTTAATGCGACAAGTACAAGCAATATTGCAACATGGAACTGGGGAAATAATCCAAATGTACCAACAGGTATTACTTCTACAGCAAACAATTCTGCGGCTACTTATACTATGGTTTCGGGTACAAATACCAATATCGTTTCTTTGTCCGTTACAGATGTAAATAATTGTAACAGAACTGCTACTGTTTCTGTTTCACCCAATAATTTGGTAGCTACTATCGGACAACCTACACAAAGTGGTGCTTGTAACAATCGTCAATTTATAGTTTCTTTATCAGGTTTGACATCTGCATCAGGAACAGCCGTAAGTTACAACTGGGTATTCAAAAATATTACACAAGGTACACAAGTTACGCAAACTACCACCACAAATACCACAACACAGCTTTTTGCAGCACCTGGCATAGATGTATATGAAGTATGTGTAACAATCACAACTTCTTTGGGTTGTACCACATCTGTGTGTATGACACCTAATTTGCCTTCATGTAGTTGCAATATTGCTGCTAACTTCTGTACAAATGCAGGTACACCGCCTACGGCTGGCACAGAAATCCCTGTTATTTTTACTAATACAAGTACAGGTGGCGGCGCAACAGGCTTGCAATATGTATGGAACTGGGGCGATGGTAAACCTAACAATACCTCGACAAGTACAGCCGCAATTACACACAGTTTTGCTTCCACACTTACAAGTAGCAATGTAGAACTTACCGTAACAGGTACAGCAAATGGTATGCAATGTTGCCAAAAAGTAAACATTCCTGTTAGCATTCCAAAACTTTGCCCCATTACTTCTACAAATGTTACAGGTTTCAATTACAGACAAAATGCAACAGGTTCTGTTACTTTCTTTTCAAATGTAGCAGCTCCCACAGGTTGTGTTCTCTCTTGGAACTTTGGAAACAGTACTACTTCCGCAGTAGTATCGCCTACCTATACCTACCCTGTGGCAGGCACATACACAGTATGTTTGACCATTACACACACTGCTACAGGTTGTAGCAAAACATTTTGTCAGACAATTATTGCAGCATCTGCACCAAATTGTAACTTGATTCCTCGCTACACCGCAACAAGATGCACAGGCGCACCACTAACGATTAGCTTTACCGCAGTAAATAACACTTCTGGAATAGCTCCTACTGGGGTAACATATATATGGAACTTTGGAGATGGTAATACACAAACTACTTCTTCTGCAAGCACTTCATATACTTATGCAGCCGTAGGTACTTATACTGTTTGTTTGCAAAAAGTAACAGCTAACTGCACCACAAATGTATGCCATACTTTCAATGTGCAAATGCCTACTTACACAAATTGTAGCCCTGCACCCACAGGCTTGAAAACCACAAAAGGTGATGATAAAGGCAATACAGAAGAATTAGTGCCTTTGGACGGCAATAATTGGTTGCTTAACAAAGTAGAAATTGTGCCAAATCCTGCCCAAAATATCACAAACCTACATTTTGCTTTGGCAAATGATGCTGAGGTTCGCATGGAGGCTTATACCATGGAAGGCAAAGGCGTTTGGGAAAAAACAAGTACCTTACCCGCAGGACAACAAAAGGAGGAGATAAACTTATCAGGCTGGGCTGCAGGTATGTATATCATACGTGTAACCACAGGCGAAGAAGTACAAAATATTAAATTGGTAGTCGAGAATTAATTAATTATCACTTATTTAGATTGTGGTTAAGCCAGTAAAGTCGGATGATTTTACTGGCTATTTTTAGGTTTTTAGCCACATTCAAATAAAGCAATACTACTTTTGCATTTTGGGCATTTTACTGCGATTACGCCACGCTGCCTCATATCGGTTACTTGCAAAATAAATAATCAAATCTGCATCATATTTATTCTCTACAAAATACACTTTTATATCTGCATCATATTTGTTCTCTACAAAATACCAAAGTCCTTTGTTTTCAACTGCATCATATTTATTGCTAAGTTTAAACACAAGTAAATCAGCATCATACTTATTGCTCGCAACATATACTTTTACATCTGCATCGTATTTATTGTCGCAAGAATAGACTTTTTGTGCTTGTATATTGTGGGCAAAAAACAGCCCTAAAAACAAGATAAATAATTTGAATAAGTGTTTCATTTCAAGTGAGTGTAAAATAAGAATAAACGAAAATGGGTACAATCATCGGGAAAATTTGCTACATTGTATGAATTTCATTGAATAAGCCTAACTTTGCCGATTATTTATCGCTATTTATGGCAAAAAGAAGCATTTCCGAAGTCCGTCAGGACTTTGAAGCATTAGACAAACAACTGTTGAGCCTTTTGGCGCAAAGAAGCCAACTTTCCGAAGAAATGGGGGCATTAAAGGCAGAATCACATATAAACTCCCTGCAACCTGCGATTTGGGAGGCACATTTGGCAAACAGATTAACGGAAAATATGATTTTTCAATTAGATGTCGTATTTCTGCACAAAATATTTAACCTTATCCACGAGGAATCGCTTAGGATACAAAATCAAATATTAGCCAATAAAAAATGAGTTGTTCGCTCGAATTTATCCTCATTATAAATGAAATTTCTCGCAGATTTTCGCAAACGTATGTTTTATCTCATGGCTTTCTCATAAAAAATAAAACCACAAAGTTCACAAAGAAAAGCCAACACAAAGAACACTAAGTAGCCTGTTTTCCTATTCATCTTTGTGTTCTTTGTGAAACCTTCGTGAACTTTGTGGTAAAATTTACCCCTTTTATGCAAATATGTTTTTATGAGAAAGCCATCTGTTTTATCTGCAAAAATCTGCGAGAAATATAACTACAATATTTCCAATGCAGGTACAGCTACTACAAACTTTCCGCCCCACGCCCGAATAAAATTCAGTTGTTGTGAAATTTCTTCTTTCAAATTCCAAGGCAAAATGACCACATAATCAGGCTTCGTTTCCGAAATTTTTGCCTGACTTAGGACAGGAATATGCACACCTGGCAGAAATTTATTTTGTTTGTATGGCGAAGCATCTACCACATAATGTATCAAATCTTTGCGGATACCTGCATAATTTAGCAATGTATTGCCTTTTGCGGCTGCACCATAGCCGATAACATTTTTGCCTTCCTTTTTGGCTTGAATTAAAAACGCCAAAAAATCATCTTTTACCCTATTTGCTTTTGCTTGATAGTTTTGATAAATAGCTAAATCAGTCAAACCAAAATCTTTTTCTTTTGCCAAAAGATTAGCAACATTAGGGCTAATCACTTGACTATCATTTTCTTGGTGTTTGGCATAAATGCGCAAAGAACCTCCATGTGTAGGAATTTCTTCTACATCAAACATGATTAAGCCTTTGCTTTCAAAGATTTTTTGAACCGTAGAAAAAGACAAATACGAAAAATGTTCATGATAAATGGTATCAAATTGATTTTTGTCTATCAACTGCAACAAATGCGGAAATTCCATCGTGATAATGCCTTTTTCTGCCAAGACTATTTTCATTCCGCCTACAAAATCATTGATGTCAGGGACATGCGCCAAAACATTATTGCCCAGCAACAAATCTGCTTTTCGGGTCTTTGCCAATTCTGATGCAAGTCTGACCCCAAAAAAATCTATCACCGATTCGATTCCTTTTTCAATCGCAACTGCGGCGGTATTTGCAGTAGGTTCTATGCCTAAAACGGGGATATTTTTTGCTTGAAAATATTGTAGCAAATAGCCATCATTACTGGCAATTTCTATTACTTGCGAGTCGCTATTTAAGCCAAAACGTTCTGTCATTTTCTCAGTATAAGCCTTTGCATATGCGAGCCAACTGGTAGAAAAAGAGGAAAAATAGGCATAATCTGCATTAAAAATATCATCATGTTTGGCAAATTCGTCTATTTGAACCAGAAAACACGTTTCACACACCATAATTTTCAATGGATAATAGGTCTCTGGCGCATTGAGTTGCTCATTTTTCAAAAAAGCATTTGACGGCGGACTAAATCCCAAATCCACAAATTCGTGTGTAAGTTCGTTTTCGCAATATCTACATTTCATATAAATTTCGTTGTGTGTTTTAATTATTAAGTAGCTGTTAGTAATAAACTAAGAAAGTAATTTAAAGTTAAATAATTGATTTTTAAATATTTATAATGACTTTCAACTATCAATTTTTAACTATCAACTACTTAAAGATGTCTTTGAATAATTTCTTTGGATTTTTGGAGAATCGCAAAAATTTGGAAAATGTCATCATCTGAGGCATTATAGGAATTAGAAACCGCATATTTTTTATCATCTAAGACTACAAAAAACCAGTTTCTACCTAATATATAAGCCCCTAAAATCGGAAATTTATTTTCGTTAAGGGTTTGTGCGGCAATCATGGCAATGAGCAATTGTCCAAGTGGATCTTCACTACTGTTAGCTTCCTGCTTGTATTCATGAATACAAAAGTAAGGAGGTTTTGCATTACGCAAGCCCTTTGAAATCATAAAATCAACTTTTCCCGTTATTTTTGTCTCATTTAGCGTAAATTCTAATGTCCTTTGGGTGAAAGGTTTAAAGTCATCGGTCTCTAAGTTTGCAAATTCGATTAATGGACCAATAAAAAACATTTTCAACTCGTCTTCATTCCAAGATAACACCTGCTTAAATAAATGTTTTTTTAACCAATTTAGGGCTTCGACCTGAAAGGCAGAAGGGTTAGGGGTAGCCGACAGCCACTCCGCTAATAAAGGTATCTCATCATTGCGTTTAAACCCAAATAAGTCTTGAACCTCCTCAAAACTAAAACTGCCAAATGTGCGTGTTGTCATATTTTTCTATTTTAAAACGCAAAGATAGCTTATTTCTTGCTTTTTTGCAAGGTAAATCATAAGCTTACAGCCCAAATCCCTCCACTATCAAAGCATATTTTTTGTCTTTTTCGCTCACATTAACGGCGGGCAAAGTCCATTCGATATGCAATGCAGGGTCGTCATAACGAATGCCTGCATCTGCTTGCGGTGTATAATATTGTGTATGATGATAAATGAGGGCTGAATCGTCTGCTAAGGTCTGAAAACCATGTGCGCAGCCTTCGGGAATCAAAATAGAATAGCCATTTTCTGCCGACAATTCTATGGCAACATGCTGCAAAAAAGTGGGCGAATCTTTGCGAATATCTACTGCCACATCTCTCACTTTTCCTTGAATACAGCGAATAAGTTTGGTTTCTTGATAAGGCGAAACTTGAAAGTGCATTCCTCGGATTGTGCCTTTTTTTAGGTTAAAAGAATGATTAAATTGCACAAAATCGGCATGAAAACCGATTTCAGCAAATTCTTTTTTGCAAAATGTGCGAAAAAACAAGCCTCTTTCATCTTGCAAAACACGAGGTTTGATAAGAAAAACGCCTTTGATATGTGTTTCAATCAATTCCATGAAGATATTCCTTGATTTGTTGATGGGTTACAATTTCGCCTTTTTGGTAAAAAACCTTGTACCACTCCACTGTTTTTTCAATGGCTGTTTGTGTATTCCATTTTGGTTTCCAAGCCAGATGTGTGATAGCCATGGTATTATCCAATTTTAAAATACCTGCTTCATGGAAATTTTCGATAGGTGTTCCAAAAGAAATTTCAATGTCTTGCCAAATAGATTGTGCTATTTCTGCCACTTCCGAAACGGTTTTGGCATCAAAGCTATAAGGCGCAAAGTTCCATGATTTGGCAAATTCCTTTTTGCCTTGCAAGAGTTTTTCGCCCAATAACAAATAGCCATACAAACAATCTAACACATGTTGCCAAGGGCGAATGGATTTGGGATTGCGAATAAAAACGGCTGTTTTTTGGGCAGTAGCCCTTGCAATATCGGGAATGAGCCTATCCGCAGACCAGTCGCCGCCGCCAATGACATTGCCTGCTCTTGCTGTGGCAATAAGGACATCTGCTTTTTCACCCGAAAAAAAAGAACGTTTGTACGAATTTACCAATATTTCGCTACATGCTTTGGAGGAACTATACATGTCATAGCCGCCCAATTCATCATTTTCTCGATAAGGATATTCCCATTCTTTGTTTTCATACACCTTATCGGTTGTTATAATCACGACAGATTTGACACTTGGGCAGGCTTTTACGGCTTCCAACAAATGAAGTGTGCCTATCACATTACTTTGATAAGTGTAAATAGGATTTTTGTACGACTCCCTCACCAAAGGTTGTGCCGCAAGGTGAAAAACGATTTCTGCTTGCGAGGCAATAAGGCTTTCTTTGAGCAAATCTAATTGCGACAAATCCCCGAAGGTCGAGTTTTGTGTGAGCGAAAGCAAGTCAAAATGTGTAGGATGTGTATTAGGCGCAAGCGCAAATCCACTACATTCTGCGCCTAATGCCTTTAACATGGCACAAAGCCAAGAACCTTTGAAGCCTGTATGCCCTGTAACGAAGACTTTTTTGTGTTGATAGCTATTCAATTTGTGTAGGATTGTTTAGGTTCTCGCAGATAAACGCAGATTGAATCGCAGATTTACGCAAATTAGGTTTTTTATCTGCGAAAATCTGCGTGAACCATAATAATTTTAGTGTTTTTTAGAAAGAAAAGCTGTTGTTTTACCACGTTTTCCAAGGACATGTAGATGCGTTCCAAAGATTTTCTAGTTCTATTCTATCTCGTAAAGCGTCCATACATTTCCAAAAACCTTCGTGGCGATAAGCGGCTAATTGCCCATCTTTTGCAATGCGAGCAAGCGGGTCTTTTTCCCACTGAACATTGTCCATATCTCCTTCCAAATAATCAAAAATGCCCGGTTGCATCACAAAGAAGCCGCCATTTATCCACATGCCATCGCCATCAGGTTTTTCTTCAAAATTTTTGACAGTTCCTTTTTCATCTGTTTCCAAATTCCCAAATTTGCCAGGAATTTGTACAGACGTGAGGGTAACTAATTTATTGGCTTCTTTGTGAAAATCAAGGAGTTGATGAATATTTACATCACTCACCCCATCTCCATACGTGAGCATAAAAGGCTCGTTGCCAATATAAGATTGAACCCTTTTGAGCCGTCCTGCCGTATTTGTATAAAGTCCTGTATCTACCAAAGTAACCTTAAAAGACTCGGTATTGCTATAATGCACTTCTACTTTATTCTTGGCAAGTTCAATCGTTACATCAGAATTATAGAGGTAATAATTGAAAAAATATTCTTTTATCATGGCAGCTTTGTAGCCCAAACAAATAATGAAATCATTGAAGCCATGATGCTCATAGATTTTCATAATATGCCACAAAATCGGTTTGCCCCCTATTTCTACCATAGGCTTCGGGCGAGCTTCTGTTTCTTCCATTAAACGAGTGCCTAAGCCGCCCGCAAAGATTACAACTTTCATATTCAAAATAGATTGAGGGAATAGTGTAAGTAGTTGATAGTTAAAAGTTGAGCGTTGAAAGTTATGCTAACTATATGATAGTCATTTATTTAAAGCTA
>JAAFHL010000223.1 GCA_013298365.1 Bacteroidota bacterium
AAGGCAGAACATAGCATCACAGGCGGATTCCAACCTGATGCTGTGGGCGGAAAAAGGCGCAATGCTTGACTATATAATGCTTTTGCGCTACGTGCTTTTGGCAAAAAAACGCCATCAGCTTTGTTAATTAACAAGGCATCAGCTTGTTCCATAATTCCTTTTTTAATCCCTTGCAAGTCATCACCCGCATTTGGCAACATCAACAACAAAAAGAAATCTGTCATGCCTCTTACAGTCGTTTCAGACTGCCCTACCCCTACCGTTTCAACAATAATAACATCATAACCTGCGGCTTCACACAGCAAAAGACTTTCTCTTGTTTTTCTCGCAACCCCACCCAAATTGCCACTTGAAGGAGAAGGGCGAATAAAGGCATTTTTATGCACAGAAAGTTGCTGCATACGGGTTTTGTCCCCCAGAATACTACCGCCCGAAACGGAACTTGAAGGGTCTATGGCAAGTACTGCTACTTTGTGCTGTTCGTTAGCGAGCATAGTCCCAAAAGTATCTATAAAAGTACTTTTTCCTGCGCCTGGCACACCTGTAATGCCTATCCTAAAAGACTTACCACTATGCGGCAAACAGGCTTCTATCACTGCTTGTGCAAGTTCATTGTCCGAGGCTAATCTACTTTCTATCAAGGTAATAGCCCTACTTAGCATGACTTTATTTCCTGCAAGAATGCCGTCTATATATGTTTGTGGAGAATATCTGGGACGCATATACTTTTTTAATGATAAGGCAAAGATAAGCATATTTTCGGGTTTTATATCCCTACGATTTTTTCTTTTGATGCGTTTTTGGGTAGCGAAAGTCCATGAACTTTAGCTACTTAAAACGATATTTTTCGTCACAACACGAAACATTTTGATTGTTAGTAGGTTAAAATAGAAATTATCAAGCATTTTTTTATGAAAAAATCTTATTTGTTCTTTTATTAGTTATGTTATCTCTCATATTTTTCACAAGTTGTAAAAAATACAAACCTGAGATAGGAGCAATTCCCGAAAATCTTGAACTCATTGAGCATGATGATTACTTTACCTTATTCCCCAAAATAGCTTGTGATTCAGGGAATTGTGCAACTTTGGGAATTATGTTTTATCCAGGTGGAAATGTGAAACCTAAAGCATATACCGAAATGCTTGCACATTGGGCAACAGCAGGTTATCGGGTAATTATTTTTAAAATGCCTTCGGATTTAGCGGTGCTTGCCCCTCAAAAAGCTATAAAATGTATGGACGAATTTCCTGAAATTACTCGTTGGGCTATCTCAGGACACTCGCTTGGCGGCGCAATGGCTTCCGATGTCATAGAAAAACATAATGACACATTTGAAGGCTTGATTTTATTAGGTGCTTACCCAAATAAGTCTATCAAAGATGTTGATATTGCTGTTTTGTCCATTTCCGCAGAATTTGACCAACTCACAACTGCCGCAGACATTGAAGAATCTAAAGAAAAATTGCCAAATGATGCCCAGTTTTTGGACATAAAAGGCGGAAATCATGCACAATTTGGCTCCTATGGCGCACAAAAGAAAGATGGAACGGCTACTATTAGCAAAGAAGAGCAGCATGAGGCGGTCTCTCAAGCAGTTATTCCTTTTCTATTCACTTTACAATAAAAAATAAATAACAACATGATAACAACGAGTCGTTTAAATTTAGTTGTGTGCGATAAGCCTTTGTTAGTAGCGATTCTTGCAGGCAATGATGCTCTCAAAACGCATTTGAAGGTAGATTTGGCAGAAAACTGGACAGAATTTGGTGAGCCTGCTTTTCAATTTTCTTTGGCAAAAGTTCAAGATTTTCCAGAAGAAGCGTTATGGTGGGCATATTTACCTATTTTGATAGATGAAAATAGGCTTATAGGAAGTTGTGGTTACAAAGGCAAAGTTGATAAAAATGCTTGTGTAGAAATTGGCTATGAAATAGCGGAAAGTTATAGAAATCAAGGTTTTGCAACCGAACTTGCAAGCGCCTTAATCGCAAATGCCTTTCGTTTTGAGGAGGTAAAATCTGTGATTGCACATACACTTGCAGAAGAAAATGCGTCTGTCAAAGTATTGAAAAAATGCAATATGAAATTTGTGGCTGAATTAGATGACCCCGATGAGGGGAAAGTTTGGAAGTGGGAAATAAAAAAACAAGATTTATAAATTCATTTTTTCTACTGCAACAATGCCACTCAATGCTACGCCAGGTATTCCCTGCCCAGGATAAGTGCTATCTCCACAAATAAATGCGCCTTTGCTATCAAGCCTTGCATCTATCATTTGCCAAGGTTTGATGTGCATATATTGCGGATAACCGCCCACAAATCCCCATTTTCGGGAAGTCCATTTTTTCCAAGATTTAGGCGTAGAGGAATGATGAAAGATGAGGTCTTTGCGATAAAAGAGTTCTCTTTTTTCCAAAATGTCAAAAATTTCAGCTTCTACCAGGCTTTTATCTTCGATGATAGTATGCGCAGGATTGGGTACATGGGTAGAAATATTAATGACAATTTCATTTGCATTGCAGCGCAAAAGGTCGTTTGCCCGACTTGTGCTCACAAAAATGCTATGAGAACCCGTATAAAGTAAGGTTTTTTCTAAATGAATTTGATGATGAATACATTCAAAATCGGTTTGTCTATGAAAAACAGCTCCCATCGTAAAAGCACCATTAAGTTGTTCAGAAGATAAGAGCTTTTTTTGAAATTTACTTCTTACTACTTCATTATCAAACATTTCCAAAGCATCATTTATCGGAATAGCAAATAAAACCTTATCACAATGATAGGTTTCACTTGGTGTTTGTACGAGATAACCATTTTCTTGTGGAACAACTTTTTGTACTTCTGTACGCAACTTGGTTTCGCCACCTTTTTGTGCAATATAATCTACAAAAGGTTGTACCATATTCAACAAACCACCGGGGACATAATAATTGCCAAAGTTTGTATAACAAAGAGCAGTTGCACCAAATAACATATTCACCTCTGCAGCAGCATTCTGGGCAGTTATTAGCAGTTGTTCATTTACAAAAGCCATAAAATCAGCATTTTGATGCAGGTCATATTTTTCTAAGAGTTGCTGCACAGACATGAAAGCATATCTTGCATATAGCAACTGAAAGGGTCGAAAATTTTTAACTAATCCCCATAAATCCCCTAAAGAAGAAGGCGGAAAAGTGGTTTGCTGCAAAGAAATTTCCCAAACTGCTTTGCTAATATCAAAACATTTTTCCCAAAAAGGACGTTGATTTTTTACGCCGAATATTTTTTCTGCTTCCTCAATCCATGCTTCAATTTCGTGATAACGAGTGATTTCTGTTCCATTTTTTAGGTAAACTTTCATGGGAATCGTTAATTTTTCCGCAGGAATTTTTATACCTGTTTTGTCTAAAACATAGCGCAAAGGCATTTTTTCATCTAAACCCACCAAGGTTGTTGCACCGCTTTCAAAGACATAATGCTTGCGAGGATAAGAACTTGAACAGCCGCCTGGTAGCCAATTTTTTTCTAAAATCGTAACTTTTTTGCCTTTTTCTGCCAATAATGCTCCTGCCGTAAGCCCTGCCATTCCCGAACCAATGATGATAATATGTTCCATATTTGCGTACAATTTTTATTTTGCAAGTAAACATGAAAAGTGCGGAAATGTTTAGGTTCTCGCAGATTTTCGGAGATACAACGAGTAATTTGCGAAAATATGGGCATCTTTCATAAGTAGTGGAAAAGTAGCATACGCTTTAGCTTGTGTTAATATGTTCTGACACAAGCTAAAGCGTATGCTACAGACAAAGTGTAAACGATATTTCAAGCAAAATAAAAGATGCCTAAATCTGCGAGAAAATTTTATACATACAACGTCTCCATTCCCTCAATTTCGGGCTGCCGATATTTCCATAGTTTTTGAAGTAATTTTATTTCATACGGAAAATGATAAAAACTATTTTTGTAACGAAATGCAGAAACATTTCTGATAATTTTTCGCTGTAAATCGGACATTTTAAAGTCGGAAGCCGTTGGATAATAGCCATTTAGCACCGTTTCAAAATTTTTGATTTTATCCACCATTTCGGGGGTAAGCCAAGGCGTAAGGGGATTTTTGCGCAAATCGAAATTTTCCCAAGCCGCATTAAGCCAATCTTCTAATTTTTCAGGGAAATTAAATCCCGCCTTTTTGACCAACTCAAATAGCTCTGAACCTTCGGTTGGCACAGGACTATATAGGTAGATAATTATCTCAGTATCAGGATTTGCCGCTTTTATTTGTTTGATAAAAGCAATGTCTGCATCTATTTGCGCCATCACTTTTTCAGACGTTTCGGCGGGCAAACCCAAGACAAAGGAATATTCGGGAATGATGCCTATTTTTTTCATTCTTTCTGCAAAGCGCAAAATCTGCTCGCCTGTCTGTGTGCCGCCCTTGTCCATTTGCTTCAAAATCTCGTCATTGCCTGTTTCCGCCCCAAAAAATATCATTTTACAGCCCGACTCATACATTTTGTGCAAAGACTCATCTTTGTATTTATCAATCGTATCTATTCGCCCTTCGCCCCACCATTTCATGTTATCGTTTTTGACAAGTTCGGCAAATTCGAGCGTTCTTTTTTCAGAAACAAAGAAATTATTATCGTGAAACTCTACAGAATCAGCATTATAGGTTTCTTTCAACCATTTTACATCTTGATAAATGAGTTCTGCAGATTTGCCTTTCCACCTTGCATTGTAAATCGGCACAACCGCACAAAAAGAGCAGGTAAAAGGACAACCAAAACTTGCATGATAGGCAATTGTTTTTTTGCCCAAAAAAGTTTTGCCCAAATAGCCATTTAAGGAATAAAATGTATCCAAATGCGTGTAGGGCAACTGCGGCAAAATATTATAATCGGGGACTTCTGCCTTGCCATTTTTATGAATTTCGCCATTTTCGAGGTAAATAAGATTTTTTATGGCAGCAATTTTTTCTGTTTGTTGCGTAAAAAGGGCATCTAATAATTCGGGAAAAGCGAAATCACCTGGTCCATCTATCACATAATCCACAAACCCTGAATTTAGTACGGTTTTATGTTGATTAGCAGCAAAATAGCCTCCCCAAACATTGACAATATGAGGATATTCTTCTCTGATTTTTTTGCTAATCGGAATAGCCTGTTTGAGTTGCGGTCCTGGCATAACAGATGCGCCAAAACAAGCAAATTCGCCTGTTTTGAGGTACATCTCTATTTTCTCCCATGGGTCTTTTTCTCTATTTCCATCTACAAATACATATTCATAAGTGCCATGAATCGCTGCGCCAACCTGCAAAATAGAGTTGGGAATGCGATGTTTTGCATTTGCAGAGCGAGGATTAAATAAGATTATTTTTTGTTGCATGTTTGATATTATTTTTTCGCTGACATGGGTGCTTCGGCTGAAGCCGAAGCACCCATGATTTTGAAAAATCAGTTTATTTCATCAGATAAGTCTTGCGCTGCATTTTCTGCCCTTTCCTCCCAAACCACTTTTTTATATAAATCGCTTACTTTCAATGAAATAGATAGCTTTGGTAAATGTATAACTTCCTCTTTTTGCGTAAAAAGTTTTACCCCCCAGCTTACATCATTTCTTTCATATAAATGAACAATTACATTTGACTGCGAAATAACTAAGTAATATTGCAGACTTGGAAGCTGAAAATAATCCAACATTTTGTCATTCATGTCCTTATTTGCCGTAGTCTCCGACAAAACTTCTGCTATCAAAATAGGTGCAACCAGAAATTTTTGCCTTTCCACAGACATTTCCTCACAAGAAACAACCACATCTGGATAATAATATTTGTTTTGGCGAAAAATCTGTACACGAGCATCACTCATAAATGGCTCACAAGGACTGCCTTTTGCACTTAGTTGTGTTTCTATTTGTAAGCATAAATTAATACTTATTCGATTGTGATTGAGGGTACTACCCGCCATCGCAAAAAGCTCTCCGTTGCAATATTCATATCGCAACTCACTATTTTCGTCTATTTCCAAATACTCCTTAAACGTGTATTTAGGATTTAATTTTAATTCTCCCATATTTATTTTTTTTAGATTTAGTCAAAAATTACTCGCAATCCTCTATACACTTCCCTTCATCATTGAGATACGACAATTTTGTGCCTTTATACGCATAAAAACGTCCATCTTCCATTCTTCCGATAGCATCATACACAAAATTACATAGAAATTTTTGTTTTGCAAGGCTATACAAAGCATATTTTCTATTTTCTACCACAATATAAATATCTCGATAGGCATTTTCCATGTTATCATATTTAACGGGCAAAATTTCTTGTGCGTCTGCGGCTAAAATGCCTACTTTATTCCCTTGAATTACTTTGATTGACAAATTATCGCCTCTTTCATTCAATTCATAATTGCTATATTGAAAAGGCGTAAGCATTTTTCCCAAAGAATCGGCAATGCCCCAAAGATTATTTTTCTTCAATAACAAGACATTTTTACTGCTTGCATAAAGATAGGAATCCGTAATTCCCCCCTCAAAAAGCGGTTTTCCTTTTTCATTTAGGTAAACAGAAGCCTCATTTTCGTCTTGACACATTAAGATTTTTGAAGATTGAATGGTAATATATCGGTATTTCAGCGGTACAATCCATTCCCCTTTTGCGTTGATAATACCTGTGAGTTCTCCTTTGCGAATGATGCCCATGCCGTATTGAAAAGGTTCCGTAGAATCATATTCAAGGCTATCTGTAAGTATATTCCCCTCATTATCAATGTATGACCACCTTTCACCTATCATCACTCTTGAAGCCTGATTCGGATAAAAATCTTCTAATCCTTCGTATGTTAATGGGATTACAACCTCATTTTGTTTGTTGATTCTGCCCCATTTGCCTTTTACATTCAAAATCGGATACAAAAAATTGGGGGAGGCTTCTTGTACCATCTCCTCCGCCACGCCCGAAACGTAGGCATCTTTATCATCTGCCATAAACACACGAGCTTGCCCATTTACAAAGTTAGTCGCCCAATTATATTGCGGCTCAATAGCCCAAGTTCCTTTTGTATCAATATAGCCCCATTTTCCGCTTCTTTTGGCAGCCGCAAAACCTTCTGAAAAATGAATTTCATTTTCATAACCTTGCAATAACAAGGGATTTCCATCTCTTCCTACCAAAAAATAAATATTATTTCTTTTGAAAATAAACGTATCTGCATTGCTGCTGTAAGCATAATCTTGGTATATATTTGGGTTCACAAGCGAACGTCCTTGTGCATCTAACACAAAGGCTTTTCCTATATTCCGTACAAAAATCGCATTGTCTGCTTCATTATTCATGGTAGCCTCGTAGATAATCGGAATAACCTCCTCGCCTTTTGCGTTAGTATAGCCCGAAAAAGCATGAGAAGACAAGCCAACTAATCCTTCGCTTTCGGTGATTGCTTTTTCGGTTGCAGGATTTATGTCATATTCTAAATATAATGCGCATATGGCTTTTCCTTTGTCATTTATCAGTTGAAAATAATCGCCTTTATTTGCCTTTGCAATGCCATTTTTGAAAGGCGAAATCGCTGTGTAAATAAGCGGAATTACTTCTTTTCCTGTTACATCTATATAGCCAAATTGTTGATTATTAGAGACTTTTGCCATTCCATTTTTGAAAGGCGAAATTGTCTCATAACGGAATGGAATGATATTTTTTCCGGTTTTATCAATCACACCCCATTTTCCTTGCTTCATTACGGCAGCTTTTCCTTCCGAAAAATATAACGCATCTTCATAGTCAAAAGGAATGATTGTTTTCCCCTCCAC
>JAAFHL010000224.1:0-7167 GCA_013298365.1 Bacteroidota bacterium
AGGGTGATGCCAGAATTGGAAAAGGTAGAAAAGATATTCACAAAAATAAAATACATGAGAAATATCAAAAGTATTTAGGCAAAGCAAGTGCAGAACTATTTACGCAATTTTTTATGCGTATTTCAAAAGAAATATCAGGTTGTTGGCTTGCCGAATTTTCAAAACTAAAAGCCTTACAAGCCCCTAATTTTCTGGAATTTAGGAAAAATTTTGAAGCAAAATTAAATAACATGTTCATTGTTCCTGCAAATACTTTTGACAATGTTGCTGGCGAATTTCCAATTGGTTTTATGATTTGGCAAACAGGTAAAAAGGAAATTTTTGAATATTTTGTAACAGATACATACAACGAAAAAGGAAAGTTTGTAGGAACTAAAGGAATTTATGCTTATAATAATGAAAAACTCATTAGTGAGTTAATAAAAACTAAGCCAACTGATGAATGGCAAATAGGCTATTTGAGTTCTACGGGTAATGATTTTCAGAATCAAAATGCTATATTTATTGATGATTTGGCAAAAAGAAGAAAAGCTGGCGGAAGACATACACTTATTTCAAAGGAGAATCTTATTATTATTTCCGTTTATTATGGGGTAAGAAAATGTATTGAGGCTACTTGGCTCAATGACCGAGACCAATTTTTATATCCAAATGAAAATTGGCAAAAAGATACAGAATTTCAACATGATTGTTTAGCTTATACCTTGTTTAACAATAACATACAATCTCAATATGGCACCAATCATTGGATTCCTTTTACGGAGTATGAAGTAGATGCAAAAGAAAAGTTTGATAGTAATTTTATGACACAATTTATAAAAGGGAAATTACAAAAAGATGAAAATGCCAATATTTTTGGAGAGAAAAAAGAAAAAGTAAGTCCTTTAATTTTTTCGCCTGAATCAACAGCTTTATTTGAAGCAGGCAAAAAGTTGTGGCAATATTATCACGCACAAGAAGACATAAATGTAAATGCGTCTTTGTACGACATTCGGGTGCATTTTCAGGGCAGAAATGACAAAGATAGAATGAATAGCAAAAGTGAAGATGAAACTTATACAAAATTGATAGCAGATTTGCGGGAAAAATTGAAACAACTTGGAGACAAAATTGCGCTAAAAGTGTATGAATATGGGTTTTTGAAAAGCTAAGTTTATACAAAATGGCAAATGAACTGGAAGCAAAAAGACTACAAGAATGAAAAAGAGCTTTTTACACGTAAGGGATTCAAAAGCATTAGAATACTTTTTTTTCTAAAAATTCTTTTTTTTATCACAAAAAGCATATATTTGCACCGTATTACAAGGCAAATACCACCCCAATTTATTGGGGTTTTTATTTGTACTTCCATTCATTTAAACAGCTACGTATATACGTGCCGCCTGTGCATATATCTGCGTGAAACGAATATTAATCATGGACATTCTTGAAAAACTCAACGAAATAGAAGAAAAATATGCTGAAAGCATAGATGAGGCTCGTGCCGAAGCAATAGCAGAAATTGCTGCTTATCATCAGCAAGTGGTAGAAGATGAGCCTGATGAGGTAGATAGGTTTATCATAATGGCAGCCGATGTGTTAGGAGGTATTTATTTGCCGCATCTATTTTGGTATAAATTAGGCGAGTATTATGATGGCAATAAAGATGCACGTATTTTTTTGCAAGAACTTATCAAAATTTTCACAGAATCAAACTTTGAGGAAAATGAGCAAAAGCGCATCAAATCGCTCTTAATTGCTTATATGGCAAAAGAAAAAGAGTTTGAATTGGACAAGATTCGCACGCTTATTATAGATAAAACGCATCATACGGTGAAACAGTATTTTCATAAGTTATTTGATTTCGTAGAAAAAAACAAAAAAGCTACCGAAATGTATTGTGAAAAATTTGCTTTGCTCAAAGATTATCAGCCAAATTTTGACTTGTTGGGTTTGCCTGTAACAAAATTGAAAGAAATGTTGTAAGCTAGTGCGTACAAGTCATATGTAAATAACAAACTATATAGCAGAAATCCATGCGTTTTTACTAAGCGTATGGATTTTTGTGATAAATATATTGTCCTCATTTAGAAAGATTAAGGGCTTAATATATCATTCACAATTTTCCATTAACATTTTATTCACATCTTTTATACAACATACAACAATATTTTATCGTATTTTTGTAGCGATTCTGTGTATATCTGCCATTAAATCTGCGGCTGTCTGTGAAAAATAACATACACCAAAAAAACATAACCAAAACAAAAAATGAAGCGATTGAACTTTTTGTTCTTAACAACTTTGCTACTTGCCTTCACTACGATTTTTGCCCAAAATAAAAAGGGTAGCTATGAGGTAAAAGTCAAAATAAATGGCTATACCTATCCTCATGCCTTGATTGCCTATTATTTTGGAGACAAACAATATGTGGTTGATACTTTACACCGTAATTCAGAAGGTTATTATGTCCTTAAAGCTGACTCTATTATGCGTGGCGGGATTTATCTTTTTGCGATGGTAAAAGAGAAAAGAGACCCAAAAACGCCACAAAAATTGGCTTTTGAAGCCCTCAACTATTTTGAGTTTTTGATGGACCCCAAAGACAATCAGCAGTTTACGCTTGAAACAGATTCTACAGATTTGGTCAAAAAAATGAAAGTCAAAGGCTCTAAACAAAATGAGATTTTCTATAAAGACATTGTGTTCATTTCTGGACAACGTCAAAAAGCAGAAGCGATACAAGCACAAATGCCTGCGGCAAAAGACAAGCCGGAGGAGAAAAAAGCGTTAGAAGCACAAATGAAAGCCCTTGATACAGAGGTAAAAACAGCTCGCCAAAAAATCATGGACGAAAACAAAGACATGTTATATACCGCTATTTTGAAAGCATCTACCGAAATAGAAATTCCGGAACCGCCAAGAGATGAGAATGGCAAAATCATAGATTCTACTTTTCAATACAAGTTTTTCAAAAAACATTATTGGGACAATATAGACATTGCCGATGACAGATTGTTGCGTACACCGCTTTATCAAGGCAAAATTATGTATTATTTGGACAAAATGGTGGTTCAATCGCCTGATTCTTTGATAAAAGAGTGCAGAATGTTATTTGATGCGGCTAAACCCAACAAAGAAGTGTTTAAATACATGGTTGTTACTTTGTTAAACAAGTATGCAAACTCTAAAATAATGGGACATGATGGCGTATATGCTTATATAGCAATAACTTATTATTGCTATCCTGCACCAAGTATTAAACCTATTGCTTTGGAATGGACTGACTCTACACAATGTGCAAAAATCTGTGAAAGAGGGGAGAAAATTTGGAATATTCGCCTCAATAGCCCCGCACCGCCTGTTACGATTCAATCTTATTATGACAAATGGGAGTCTTTGTATGACATAAAAGCAGATTATACGGTTTTATATATATGGGATTATGACTGTGGGCATTGCAAAAAAGTAACGCCAAAAGTTGTGCAAGTTGCTAAGGCTTACCAAAATGCTAAGAAAAAAGTACAGTTTTATACCATAGAATCAAATGGAACGAGGGAAATTTGGAAAGGAAAAGTGAAAGAATATGGCTTAGATTTGCCCAATGTTATCAATACTGCCGACCCAAGTCGTGCATCAGGTTTCGACAAAAAATATGACATTTTGAGTACTCCTCGTATTTTGGTATTTGACAAAGACAAAAAAATCATTGCTAAACATATTTCTGCCAAACAACTTGATGAATTGCTCAATCACTTTGCAAATGAAAAAGAAGGACCGCTTGTAATTACAGAAGAAGACGAGGAGCATAAAGAGGGAGAAGAAGATAAGCATGAATAAATGCGAATAAAAATATAACAAAAATGCAGTAGGTGATGATTCACTTGCTGCATTTCTTTCATTTTAGCTGAAATTTATTTTACAGAAATATTTTATTAATCAAAATATGTGTGTTACTACAAGAGAAGCTTTGCTTCAAGATACCTATTTATTGGTTGCCGACTTGCCAAATGGCAGCCGAACCTTAATTTATCAAAATGAAGCAGAAACACAAACAATCAATGCAATGGTTTTGCCCATTGATACAGATAAAATAGCTCCATCAGATTTAAAAGCACTACCAAGTGCTTATTTATCAGATATTTATGATATATTAAAAGGACAAAGATATGGATTTGGACGGGGAGGCTTTGAAGCGGTAATAAGTACAAAATGTGGTAGTTATGACGTACATATTGTTAATCAATTAGATGAAAATGCGTTTATGGCTATCAATGCTTTAGGAGTAGGCATGAAACGCTGTTTATATGATTGGTATAATCAAAAATATCCTGATTTTTGTTTTGTTTTTTGTGTTTTTGATGAAAAATCGCCTTCTCCCCAAAAACATCCTATTCAAATCAATTATCAAGCTCGAAATACAGAATGGCTGCATTTTCCGCTTGTAGATTCGCATACAGGGGATATTCCTTCAAGCGATTTTATCAAACCACATCAGATTTGTCTTTGTCAAGATAATTATCAGAAATATACGCACTTTATTGATGATATGGGGATAAATGTAAACCATATTCCGCTACATTTTCTTAAAACCAATAATGAAGATATGTGGGTAAAAGTAGGAGCTGAAAATGTGTATGATATAAAAGAAAAGTATAAAAAAAAGGATATTCAGTTTTGTTTTAGGTAGATATAAAGACAAACATTAATTAGTCTAAGTTGCGAATAAAATGGTACTGCGATTCTCCAGAATCGTATAAAAAAGCGAAGTATTAAGCATCAATGTTTTGTATATAGCCTGCGATTCTGGAGAATCGCAGTACGATAAAAAACAATACGCAACTTACATTAATTAGTTATTCGTACCTGTTTTAAACAAGGATTTAGGTGCGAACTTAGGGTTAGATGAAAAAATAAGCATCATGCAACCCTTTTTCATATTTTTATTTCTTGTTATGTAGAAAAAAATTGCTACATTTGCAGTCCGAAATTATGAAACAATACATTATATACATATTCTTCGCTGCCATTTTTATCAGTTTGACTGCCTGTTCAAAGGAAATGCGTCAAATGAATAAATGGGCAAAAAAAGGCACACCTGATCAAAAAGATAGTGCTGCTATGTTCTTTATGCGCAATAAAGACTACGAAAAAGCAAGTATTTTGTTTGAGGAAGTGATGGGCATAAAACGAAATACAAGTCGTTATGAAGGACTTTTGCGAGAATACGCAAGATGTAAATTCAGTATGCAAGAATATGTAACAGCTTCATATTTTTTCGACCAATATCTGCGTCAATATCCGAATGGAAAGGGCAAAGAGGAGGCAGGATTTATGGAGGCGTATGCTTTTTATTTGCAATCGGACCCTGCTTATTTAGACCAAAGCTATACCGATAAGGCAATGCAAGCCCTGCAAGTATTTTTGGACCAACATCCTAATTCCACAAGGAGAAAAGAAGCAGAGAAATATTTGACAGAGTTGCGGGAAAGAAAGGCGACAAAAGCCTTTAA
Organism: Bacteroidota bacterium; assembly: GCA_013298365.1. Lineage (GTDB taxonomy): Bacteria > Bacteroidota > Bacteroidia > J057 > J057 > JAAFHL01. The sequence goes on from JAAFHL010000224.1 coordinate 5,493, forward strand.
TCAAGCAAAATTGTATTACAAAATTTCCGATTTTAAGGCAGCCGTTTCCTATTTGCAAACTTTTATGGACGACTTTCCTGATTCTCGTTATAGAGAGGAAGCGCAATTTTTGCTGATAAAATCTGGTGTTTCGCTTGCAGATGTGAGCATAGATACAAAAAAGGTCAATCGCTACAAAGATGCCTTAGAGTTTTACCAAAAATTCATCACAAAATATCCAAACAGTATCTATTTGAAAGATGCCCAAAATCTCCACGAAAAGGCGAGAAATATGCTCCTCAAATTAGACAAAACAAACTTATAATTTATATCTCATAATTCATAAATATGAAAGAGTCATTTGTTCCAATAGATGTTTACAATTTCGCACAGTTGAGCGGAGGTAATGTATATCGTTCTGTTATCATCACAGCTATGCGTGCAAATCAACTTACCACTGATACAAAAGAGGAATTGATGCGCCGCCTTTCAGAATTTGCCCCTTCTTATGACAATTTGGAGGAAGTGTCTGAAAATAAAGAGCAAGTGGAAATCTCTAAGCATTATGAGCGTAAACCAAAATCTACGCAAGTTGCTTTAGAAGAGTTCATTGGGCAAAAAGTATATTGGAGAGACCCACATGATGGGAAATAAATGGTCGTTATTTCTCCTAAAATCTCATTTTACCGTAGTAAGATGAGATTTTTTTATGGAGAATATCTCATAAATACACATATTGCATTTTATTTTTTTGCAAAAAACAGCTACCTTTGCCCTTTAAAATGTCAAAAAATCGGTGAATATCTGAACTTTATCTGCAAAAAATTAAACACGGTAATTTTTTTATTTTTCGATTTTTGTAGGGGCTTAGTGCCTAAACGCTGACCAGGTTTAGGCAATAAACCCCTACAAAAAGGGATGTTCAATAGCTGAATACAATGGAAAATTTATCAAGTTTGAAGTATAAGCAACATTATTTAAGCATAATCATTTTATATGAACAACATTATCGCCATTCGTCGTGAAGATTTAAGTAAAAAAAGAGAAACAAGAACCCCGATAGTCCCTTCCTTAGCAGCCCGTATTACGGCAAAAGGTGGACGTTTGCTATTACAACCTGCCCTAAATCCTGAGACACAGGAAGTAAAAAGAGCCTTCAAAGATGATTCTTTTTCAGGAATTGGAGCAGAATTAGCCGAGGATATTTCCGCAGCAAATGTAGTATTAGGTGTGAAAGAAATTGAAATTCAACATATTAAGCCATCAACGGCTTATTACATTTTTTCGCATACCCACAAAGGTCAAAAGAAAAATCGCAAAATGTTACAAACTTTTGTAGAGAATAAATGTACTTTGGTGGACTATGAATTAATCGTAAATGAAAAGAATATTCGTCATATCACTGCTTTTACTTACTATGCAGGCTATGCAGGCATGGTAGATTCTCTTTGGGCCTTGGGGCAGAAGTTGAAAGCTGAGGGCATTATAAGTCGTTTTCAGCGTGTGCCACAAGCCATTGAAAAAGCTGATTTACAAGCATTAAAAGGGATTTTGGGCGAGGTAAAAGAGGAGATTCAGCAAAAAGGGACAACCATGAAAATGCCACCTATGATTTTTTGCTTTTTGGGAAATGGAAAAACAAGCATGGGCGCACAAGAAATTTTTGATAGCTTGCCCGTTATCAATATCACACCCG
>JAAFHL010000224.1:7177-7763 GCA_013298365.1 Bacteroidota bacterium
AACGGACGTTTTTGTAAAAGGTTCTCGCAATTTTGTCTATAAATTGGTGCTGAGTATTCCTGATATGTTTCGCATCAAAGCAAAGACAACGGCTAAGATAAAGGAAAAATATGAAAAGATGAATCGTAGAGAGAAGTCAGATTTTTATTTGGCAAATCCTGCGTATTTTGAGTCAAATATGGACAAATATTTTCCATACGTGAGTGTTTTTATGAACTGTATTTTGTGGAGTCCGCAATATCCACGTCTTTTTTCTAAAGAAGATACCCAAAAATGGTATGCAAAGCATAAGGTTTTACGTGTAATAGGCGATATTTCCTGTGACCCAGAAGGGGGGGTAGAGTTTTCGCATGATACTTGGATTGATGACCCTATTTTTACCTATCATCCTGAAACACAGACAGAAACAAATGGTTTTGCGGCTTCGGGTATTTCCGTTTTGGCAGTAACAAATTTGCCTTGTGAGTTTCCTGCTGATGCTTCTGCTGCTTTTAGCCGCAATTTAAGTGAGTTTATGGGCGGCATCACACACGCAAACTATCAAGCACCTGTTGTGTCAGAGTCAGGTTTGCCAGATGCAATTCAA
>JAAFHL010000225.1 GCA_013298365.1 Bacteroidota bacterium
TCGTAGAAATGACGGCTTCCCAAGTCTCACATTCTTCAATTTTGCGATAAATACGGTTTTCAATGAAGATTTTTTCCAAAGAAGAAAACATCAATTTCTCCCGTAATTCCAACAATTGAATCTCTAATTCCGATTTTAGTAAAGCAACGGTTGTATCGGTTGAGGTTTTGAGCATTTCATCTATGCCCAAAAAATAGGGTTTATCTTTGACAATGACACAAGCAGAAGGCGAAATCGAAACCTCGCAATCGGTAAAAGCATACAAAGCATCTATCGTTACATCTGGCGAAACGCCTACAGGTAAGTCAATTTGCACTTCTACATCTGCCGCCGTATTGTCTATAACTTTTTTGATTTTGATTTTTCCCTTGTCATTTGCCTTGATGATAGACTCAATCAAGCCGCCCGTAGTTGTGCCAAAAGGAATGCTTGTAATCAGCAAAGTACTTTTGTTTGGGCTTTCGATTGTTGCACGACAACGAATCCTACCCCCTCTTTTTCCATTGTTATAGTTAGCTACATCTATTGAACCGCCCGTAGGAAAATCAGGATATAAAGTAGGTGTTTCTCCTTTCAAAACAGCAATCGAGGCTTGTATCAATTCGCAGAAATTGTGAGGCAAAATTTTGGTAGAAAGTCCTACCGCAATCCCTTCTACGCCCATTGCCAAAATCATGGGAAACTTCATCGGCAAAGCCACAGGCTCTTTTTTTCGCCCATCATACGAAGCCTGCCATTCTGTATTTTTGGCATGAAAACTGACCTCCAAGGCAAATTTTGACAAGCGAGCCTCTATATAACGAGCCGCAGCCGCAGAGTCGCCTGTACGAATATCACCCCAGTTTCCTTGTGTTTCTACCAACAAATCTTTCTGCCCCATATTAACCAACGCATCGCCAATCGAAGCATCGCCATGCGGGTGATATTGCATCGTTTGTCCAATCACATTTGCCACCTTATGAAAACGCCCATCATCCATTTCTTTCATGGCATGAAGCAGACGGCGTTGCACAGGTTTTAGCCCATCGTGCAGCAAAGGCACAGCCCTTTCCAAAATCACATAAGAAGCATAATCCAAAAAGTAATTTTCGTACATGCCCGAAACGGCAAGTAAGGTAGATGTATTTTCAGCCATTAATTTTTTCGCAGTTAATTTTTTTTTGTTGAGGTGCAAATTTGGCTATTTTTTTTAGTAAAAATAGCTATTTTAGCGTTTTTTTGTAAGAAAAAATACGGCGAATTAGAGATTTTCAAGCAATTCTATAAAACCAGAAAAAAGCATTTTCAAAAATAGAAAAAATAAGATACCTATTATGGCTGCTGTTAGCATTGCCCCTAATTGAAAAGCAAACATTGGAGAGATTTTTAGGGGAGGAGAAGATATAGGAGGAGGAGGCGACTGTTTTGGCATTTTTTCTACGATAAAAGGTAAATGTGCTGCTTCTGTTTTCCCTTTTTCTATCAATTCGTTTATGTAGTTGATAGCCTGTGTTTCGTCATAGCCTTCGGTTTCACAGAGCCATTTTAAGGCTATTTCGTATTCGTCATGGGCGAGATATTCATATATTTTTTCTTGCAAAACGGTCATAAATATGAGAAATCTTTACGCAAAGATAGGGAAAATATAACAGAAAGAAAAAAAACGTTAATCTTTTGCTAAAAAAAACGTTATATTTTCCAATTATTTACAGAAATATTTATTTTCTTCGTAAAATAGCGGCTTGATTTATATTTCCTTCTTGATAAGTACGCTGAATAATTTTCCCATGCTGATAAATCACCCGCAATTTATGCCGATAATCGGCGATATTTTCGCCATTTTTGCGGATTAAGGTTTCTGATTTGCCAATATGTCCAATCACAAGTGCTTGATTTTTACCGATTTCTGCCAATTTTTCCGCCACAAAATGACTTGTATTTTTGCAAAACCATTCATAACCTGCGGTACGGCAGCCATGAAATTCGATTTTGGCAGTGTCAGAAAAACGGCTATAATCAATGTCCGAAAAACTGCGGCTTTCATCGGTAAAATGATAGCCTTTTTTATGGATTGTTTCTACAAACCATTTGCCTTTTTTGTTGGTATAAATGCCACAATTTGTATTTTCCTGCAAAGACATATTGAGCGAAGGCATGTCGCTGTGTGTGATAATGTCCAAAGAAACGATGGAATTTGAGGCTTGTTTATTCAAAATAAAAACAACCTCCTCGCCCGTTTGTACCTTCACGACTTTGACTTTCATGTTGCCAGGTTTGTTTACAAGATATTCTTTTTTGAGGCGAAAAGCGGCATTTCCAAAGGTATTATTATGCTGAATCCCCAACAAATGTGGCTTATTTTCAGCATTGATTTCTCTTGCCCCACCATATAATATGAGCCGCACCAAAGTGTCGGGCGGGCTTGCGTAAGCAGTATTAAGCGACAAAAAGAAAAAAAAATAGAATAGGAAATAAGATTTAGACATCATTTTTATTCGTAAGTAGCCAAAATTTGTTGTAACCAGTTGCTAACAAGCATTTTATCTGTTTCTATTATATTGTGTTTTTGTGCTGGCAAAATAGTAAGTTTCGCTTTTGGGAGATGTTTTTTTAAATAATAAGCCTGTTTTATCGGCAAAACCTCATCATTTTCGCCCCACAAAACATGTATTTCGATGTTTTTTTGCGACAAAAGTTGAGCATATTTTTCAAAATTGAAATGAAAATTTCGATAAATCGGGACAAATTTTAGCATATAATCTCGATTTTCCTTTGGCTCAAATTGTGCTTTGATAAAACGATAGGAAAAAGGACGCATGAGTTTGCGTTTGTGTAAAAAATCTATGAGGGGAAGAATCAAATTTGGCTTTTTGAGAAAAAAAGTAAAAATGCGTGAACCCCAAAAATGATAGGAAAAAAAGTGCGTTAAAGGGTGTGTTATTACGCCTGCAGGCGCAATGAAAAACATCTGATGAATTTTTATAGGAGCTGTTTTTTCCAACATCATGGCGGTTTTTCCGCCCATGCTAAATCCCATCAAATGCCATTTTGACTTGGGATAGCGTGCTACTAATTTTTGCCATAAAAGGGAAAAAAAAGCAGTATCAAATGACATGTTTTTATTTTCCCATTTGCTCTCACCGTGCATAGCTTGGTCAAAAGCCAAGATTTTCCAGCCTTTTGGCACAATGTCAAATAATTGTGTAAATACTGTTTTATTTTGCTTGTAGCCAGAGGCACAAAGCAAGATATTTTCCCCTGTCCCCATTTCTGTAAAAGCCAATGATATTTGGGGAAAATCTATGCTAAAATGTGTCATATTATCTTTTTTGTTCTCGCAGATTTTCGCAGATAAAGAACGCAGATTTTCACAGATTAAGGGTTTATTTGCGTAAATCTGCGGTTAAATCTGCGTTCATCTGCGAGAACCTAAAACTACCTCACAAGTGTAACCGTTCCATTTTTTTGTTTTTTCTCTCCTGCATTTCCTACAATTTCGACATGATAAACATACGTCCCTTCGGGCAGTTCCTTTCCATTCATTTTGCCGTCCCAGCCTGGGGTAGGTTGCGAACTTTCATATACAAGTTTGCTCCAACGGTCGTAGATGCGAATGTGAAATTCAGAAATGAAGATGCTTTTAATGGTAAAATAATCATTTACGCCATCGCCATTGGGCGTGAAACCCGTAGGTGCGTAAATGATAGGCTCTAAACGTCCACATGCTTCATTTGACATGCTACGAGCCTGCGCACCATTTCTTTCTACGGCAATAATGCGATAACAATTTTGGGCTTGTGCAAAACGAATTTCCTCGTCTTCATACGAAGTTACATTTCCGTTTACATTCTTAATATTAACCCAAGTTTGTGTACTTATATCTAACAATTCTATCTCATAACGCAAAATCCCGTTTTTCCATTGACTGTATGGAGTCCATGATAACAAGAGTCTGCTGCCCGCAGGAATGACCGTTAAAAGCATCGTTTTCCCGATTCTACCTGCTTGTGTTTCATTGCCGCAACTGTCCAAAGCTACGACATGATAGCTATACGATTGTGTTTTGACATCAACATTGGCATCAATATATTCTTGCACATCGGTGGTAAGATAGGTTTGTAGCGGAATATATGTTCCACCTACATTTTTGTCCAATCTCATGCCTTGCAAAAAGCTGATGTTCGTAGGCAAATCCCATTGAACTTTCACTTTTTCGCTTTCTATAGTTGCCGTTTTTAGGTGTGTTAAAGTGCTAAGACCTGCCAAACTTGGGCGGCTTGTTGCGCTATCACTCCATGCTTCTAAATTTGTGCCTTGCTGAATGGCTTTGACACGATACGAAGCAGGGTCTGAACAACGAATGGTAACGCTGTCTATGAAACTTGTTGTGCCGCCCGAAACGCTGCCGATTAAAATGGCATTTGCAGGATTGTAGTCGCTTACCTTGTAGATTTTGTAAGATTGAATTTGCGTCCAACCTACGTAAGCGTTCCAACTTAATCCGATTGCCCCTGCAAGCGGATTTGCTACCAGATTTATGGAGCAATCTATGTCAGAAGCAGCAGATTGTGTGCCACAGCCATTTTCTACTTTTACTTGATAACAATAGGTATTTGTGTTTGTATTGACACTATTGTCTATAAAAACAGGCGTGTTTAAGGTAGTTACCGTTCCCACAGGGACAAAACCACCTACGCCATTCATCTGTCTTTCAATCACATATTGCCCAAAATCGCCCAATGTATTATTAAATGCAGCAAAAGTAACGGTCATTTGATTGTCGCCTGTAACCGAAACTGTTTTCATTGCCACAGCCGTAGGCGGAATATTTTCAATGATTTTGATATACTCAAATTTTGCCAAACTATCCGAGCAGCCATTTACATCTGTTACAATCAAATAAGGTGTATAAAAACCAATCGCAGTATTATAACTGTGTGAAGCCGTTGTACCTGTGGCATTGATGCCTGCTGTTTCCCCAAAATTCCATTGATAAGACGTAATCGCTCCATCTCCTTGTATGCTTGTAGAATTAAAGCCAATGGTAGAAGGCAAACAAGCTACGGTATCATCTGCTACAAAATTGCTTACAGGGGCTTTGTAAATATAAACAGAATCATACGCAGGCATGGTTACAGGGCAATTCCCATCTGTAATCAATACATAAGGTCGAATATACGTTCCGCCCGAAGTAGTAGGAAAAGAAACCGTTATATTTGCACCTGTTGGATTGTTGGGGGTAGAATTGAGTAATATCCATGTATAAGAAATCACGCCTGCTGTGCCTACTGCATTCATTGTGATGGGCGAACCAGGGCAGGCTTGAGCGGGATTAAAGGTAATCGTTGCAGTAGGTCCTTGTACGTCTATTGCATTTACTTGAGTAACCGTATCTTTGCAACCTGCCTCAGAAGTCGCTACCAAAGTTGGGCTATAAACGCCAGGTACTGAGTAATCTTTTTGCACAGGATTGCCTACGCCTATTCCTTCATAACCTGTGAAACCACTAAAATACCATACATAATTATTGCTTGGCACATTATGCCCGCTATTTACGGTTGCCGTAAAAGTAGAATTTAACGGAGGACAATCTATGGTTGTGCCTGTAATATTGATACTCACGTCTAAGGGCGAAATATTGATATAATTTGTTAAAGTCAAAGTGTCTTTACAACCCAAAATGTCTTCAATAATCAATGTGGGCGTATAAGTGCCATTTGCAGGATATTGATGATTGATGGTAGGTTGGTTTACAATGTTTGTGGGTCCACCCGCCATAAATGCCCATGTATAAGTAATTGTTCCCAAACCCTGCGAAGTACTTGTAAAGGTGATAGGATTGCCCGAACAATTGATGGGATAGTTTGCCGAAAAAGCAGCAACAGGCGAAGACACCACCATCACAGGCAATGAGTCGGAAGTAGTACAGCCATTTGCATCTGTGGAATAAACAACAGGCTGAAATGTACCTGCGGTAGTGTAGGTATAGTTGGGATTTTGGAGGGAAGAAGTGCCTATTGCATCGCCAAAATCCCAAGACCACGTTGTTACAGGTGTGCCTGCGGGGAAGCTATTTACAATCGAAGCATTGAATTGAATGAGCAAAGGTGCGCAACCTTGTTGCAAAGTTGAAAGCCCTGCTATGTCTGCACCACCTACATTAATGGTCGTAATGGCAGATGTATCTATACAGCCCGCACCCGAAGCATAAAGACGTACATTATAATTGCCAGGTTGTGTATAGATATGAAAAGGCGTTGCTTGATTGGAAAATATTCCATCGCCAAAATCCCAATAATACGACAATCCTGTAATCACAGGCGCAAAATTGACCAATCCATTTGTACAAATATCCGTTACATCTGTGGTAAAAGCACCACTTACTGCGGTTGCATTCACATTCATTTTGAGCGAATCTGTACATTGTGTGCCTTGAATAATGAGTTTAAATACGTAAGTACCAGGCGCAGAAATCGTGTAGCATGGGGCTGTACCCGTAGCAATTAATTGATTATTCACATACCAATTTTTTGTGCCATTTCCTGTGAGACCTGTATCCAAAAAGCAAACCTGGTCAGGCAATTTACAAACGCTAATGTCTGAAAGCCCAAATAACGCAACAGGTCCTATCACATTAATGGTTACAGTCGGGTCTGAAAGCGAATCTTTGCAGCCATTATTATTCGTAACGAGTTTGGTTTGAAATGTGCCAAAAGCATTTACTGCTACATTTGCACCATTCCAACCTGCGCCATAAAAAGCATTATTCGCATTAAAAACCACCCATTGTGCCGTTGCTCCGGGTGGCTGTGGGCTTGTTCCATTTAAGAAACTTACTACTTGCGAAGCACAAATTGTTGAACCTGATGTAAGAAAATAGGACAGCGGATTGATATTTGTACCTACTTTTACGCCAACCGTTAGCGTTTTGGTATTTATACACCCATTAGCATCTTCTACTTTCAGCACTACGGGATATTGCCCTTGTGTTGGATAGGTTACCGTAGGGCTTACGCTATTGATATTTCCGCTTGTGATATTTCCCCCTGTGAACGTCCATGTATAGGTAAAAGGACCTGTACCTGTACTTGGCGAAGCATCAAAAGTTACATTTTGCCCTTGACAAAGTCCTGCGGGGATTCCTTTATTGCTGGTAAAATCTGCTAAAGCATTTTGAATCGTGATATAATTGGGTTTTGTTACGGTAGAAATACAGCCATTTCCATCTGTAGCCGTAGCAGTAACGGTAGTAGATGCCGCAAAATTTGCATTATAATTGGGCCAAACGGCAGCGTTAATGGTAGGAGGTGTCCAAGCTATTTGTAGTGGAGAAAGCGTTGAGGGCGAAATGGTAATCTGCGTGTTTAACGGAGCGGTACACTTAAATAAATCGTTTGCATCAAAATCAAACACAGGTCCAGGATTGACAGTTACATCTACTGTTTGTGTCGAAAAGCAGCCAAAAGAACTTGATGTAGTTAATGTATCGGTCATTGTGGCTGTGATGGTATAATTTCCTGCGGAATTATAGGAAAAAGTAGGCGTAGCACTTGTTGAAGTTGTGGGATTATTTGCACCTGTGGCTGTCCATGCTATCTCCGCAAATGTACTCGCATAAGGTGTCCAAAACAAATTCAAATCTGCATCTACACATACCGTTGCGGTAATGTTGCTGGTTAGCCCATTCACAATCGGTGGCAACAAACCAAAAGACGTGCTGCCCGTAGCTGTATCTGCACAGCCAGCAGGAGTAGTTACAATATGTGTTACCGTAAAACT
>JAAFHL010000226.1 GCA_013298365.1 Bacteroidota bacterium
TAGCGCAGCAAAGGGCGAGAATATCGCTGATACAGGAGGGTAAATGCCTTTTCATTGCCCGCAGCTACTTCCTGTATCAACTTTTCGTCCGAAAAAGTATTGAGTTCTTTACCAAATAATCGCTGGAACATAGCCTATTTTTCTTTGAAATAATCACGTACTTTTCCTTCCATTTCTGTACCTTTGGCAATTTTTATAACTAATTGCTTCCATTCATTCGCTTTTTCTTTTTCCTCTGACAAGTCATAATGCTCATACAAACTCAAAATAGGTACAACATAGTTCATGTTTGCACAACTTACCGCAGTTTCCGCTTTGTCTATTACAAAACTTGTTTTGAGATAATCCATCGCAAATTCTTTTTCCATATTTTTTTTCAGAACAGCCACATTATCAAACTTTTCTGTACTATAAAGTGAAGCTAAACCCACAAGATACAAATCTTTTTCTACACTTTCAGAAATGGAAGGAATGCAGGTACTTGCGGTATAAACAGGCGATTTTTGCACATTTTTTGCCAAAGTAGGGACTAAGTTTTTGCTAAATGCTATATCTTTTTCACGGCTTTCTGTTGGGTCTATCAAAGTAATTTGCATTTTTTTTACCAAACGCTCCCGATAATCTTCACTATATAACATAGAAATATTAATTAAAGTTACATCTTTTCTTATGCCTTTGACCGTTTGCAAAAGCCAGATAGGATAGGTGTCATTGTCCCCGTTTGTGAGCAAAATGGCATTCGGCTTCAAAGACATCAACACATTGTAATTGTAATTAAGCAAGCCTGGCGAAACCTCACCCGAATTATACCATTTTTTGAGGAAAAAATCTCTTTTTTCGATATTTCCTTGCAATTCATAGTAAGTAACAAAATTATCATACGTTTCTACACGACTTGGGTCAATGTTATAGGCTTTTTCCAAATAAGGAAACAGCTCAGGATTGCTGCCTCCATTTACCCATTTGATGAGATTTGCCTCAAAAGTATTCGGAATATTTGTTTCTATCTCTTTTTCAATCGCCGCCAATCGCTTAAACCTATCTACCTCAAAAGCATTATAATCGTCTTGACTTGTAATCTGCATATAACGATTTGCTTTGTAATAATTGTACCAAGCATCGGCATTTTTGGCATCTTTTTCCAAGACTTTTTTCCAAAGTTTTGCCTGTACTACATAATATTCGTTTGGCATCTGCACAATGGTAATGCGCTGAATTTTTTCGGGCGTTTGTGCTTGCAAACCCTTCATCAATAACAAGATAACAAATAAGCCCATCATTCGGCTCATAAAAGCAATTTGTTTCATAAAAATGATATTTTGACGTGTAAGAAATTTTATATACTTAATACACCTCAAAATATTTTACGTTCAAATAAAGTGAATATTTAATGTAAGTTATCTATCGTTTTTACCGTACTGCGATTCTCCAGAATCGCAGTTACTAACCTATAAAACTTGTTTTATCTGACCGAAAAGCTTTTTATTGGCTTACATAATACACATAGCCCCTTCTTTGTTAGTGGCGATTCTGGAGAATCACCATTACTAAACGCCATTCGCAAGTTGCATTATTTAGATATGTAACGCAAAAAACGGGGCAGGTTTCAAAAAACTGTCCCGTCTTACAACAAACATAGCCTATCAAGCAATACACTTGATAGGCTATTGATTATTTTGAACTATTTATTCCGAAAAATTGCTTAATTCTACAAGCACTTCATTTCTTCTGCCAAATAGCTGAAACGGCGGATTGTAGTATAGAAAAGAGACTTTTCCTTTAGGCGTAAGACCTTCTTTTTTCAAGCAGTCAAGCAATAAAGTTGCTTTTTTCTCCATTTTATCTCTACTGGCAAAACCACCAAAAGTGAATGATGCGGTATATACAGCTTGTGTTTCGGTAAAAATGATATTCGTTTTATAAGGCGTAGGTTTATTCTCCAATTTAAAATCCGTAGGCATTATAAATGTAACAACCCCCGAGTCTGCTTGTGGAGCATCTACCACACTTTTGACAGGTGAGGTCATGGCTATTTTCTGTTGTTGATCATTTCCACCAAAAATATAGCTCGCAAGGTCTCGAAAGCCATTGCTCATCATTTTACGGTATTCCCCAGTTTTGTGTACAGAGGCTTCTATTGCAGGAGGATAAAATCTAATTTCTACTTCGCCCATTTGCTTCAATGTGCGGTAGGGCTGTGTAGGAGTTTGTGCCATAATAATGTACGTTTGAGAACCAATAAAGAACGTTATTGCCAAAAAAAAGAGAATTTTGAGGCTGTTTTTGATACTAAAATATGCCATAATTGTGTATGATTAATACGTCAAAAACAGCAAATGCTTGGAATTGTTTAAAAAAAATCAAGCAGATTTGCCGTTAACAAGCCCCACTCAATATGACTTTTGGGAATCGTATCAACGTGCGGCAAACAGCATCTTTCTAGCTGCCTATAAATTCCATTCTTATCTGGGTTTTGGCATTATTTTATAGCTAAAATGTATGTGTTATTCACGAAACAAAACATTAATTTGACACTGACATAAAAAAATCGAACCCTGTCAGGATTCGATTTTTTTATTATTGTTTTTTATGCGAAATTATCATCAGAAGTTCCTGCCGATTTTCTATGTCATTATCAAATTTTTGTCTCTTAGAAATACCTTTTTCAAAAAGTTTAATAGAATTTTACTACTTTTTTCCTTGCAACAGTTAAACCTTACATAGACTTATGCGTTTATTTTGAAATTTTGGAAAAAAAAGCTTGTATTCCAATTTTTTATCATAACTTTGCAGTCAAATAAATCAATGTTTAAACATTGATTCTTATATTAACATTTTTCAATCATATTTAATATTTATGAAACAAGTATTTTTTTCTCTTTGCTTAGGTTTAACATTAGGTTTTGTAGCTTGCACAGGCTCTGACAAAGAAGCAGCTAAAACAGGCGAAGCAACTACCGCAGAAGCGCCTGCTGCAAGCGCAAAAAGTTTAGGTGTTGATGTTGCAACAAGCAAAGTAAACTGGAAAGGATTTGGCGCAGGACATGATCACACAGGTACGCTTGCTATCAAAGAAGGGGCTGTAATGATGGATAATGGAAACATTACGGGTGGAAAATTCACTTTTGACATGAAACAAATTGGTGTAACAGATGGCACACCTGCTGACCAAATAACGAAATTAGTTGGACATCTTAGTGCTGACGGTTTCTTCAAAACAGATTCATTTGCGACAAGTACTTTTGAAATTACAAAAGTAGAAGCTTTGACAGGCAATCCAGAAGCAACGCATACAATTACAGGAAACTTGACCTTAAAAGGGATTAGTAAATCGCTTTCTTTCCCTGCAAAAGTTACCGTAAACGGAAACGAAGTAGCAACGCTTGCAACCTTCAAGTTTGACCGCACGTTGTGGAATGTCATGGAAAATTCTAAAAACAACAAAATGTTTGATTTGAAAAAATTTGCCGATAATTTGGTTCAAGATGAAATCGAATTGAACTTGGATATCAAAGCAAAAGGTTAATTTTTAAGTGTTGATAGTGTGTGTTAAAGTTGATAGTTAAAAGTTTTTGAACTTTTAATTATCAACTTTCTTCATTTTCTGGCTTTTTCTTGCTCAGCACCTTGGCAAAATAATAAACCGTAAAAGCCGTAACGGTGGCAACAGCAAAAGACATCATAAAAAATGCAGATGATTCCATAAATTTGTGTTATTTTTGCCAAAGATACAATTATCTCCGCAAAAATCGGCGAAAAATCTGTGTGAAATACGACTTTATGGCAAAAAAAAAACTATCAGTTCCCTTATTGCAAGGCATTGTTACCAAAACAACAGGCGCACATAGTCAAGTTACAACCGATGATGGCAAAAAATATGTATGCACTTTTCAAGGAAAAAGTAGAATAGATGGCAATTTGCGCAGCACAAATCCTGTGGCTGTGGGCGATAGGGTAGATTTTTTACTTCCTCTACAAGAAGGCGACCTGTCTGTAATTCAAAAGGTACTACCTCGCAAAAACTATATTTTGCGAAAAGCGATTTCCTACTCAGGCAAAGTACATATTTTATGCACAAATATTGACCAAGCTATTTTGTTGTTTACCCTTAAACAGCCGCATACAACTACGGGATTTATCAACCGCTTTTTGGTAATTGCAGAAGCCTATCATATTCCTACTACCTTAATAATCAACAAAATAGACCTTTTACATACAGAAGAAGAACTTGAAAAATTAGCAGATATTAAAACAGCCTATCAATTAGCAGGCTATCCTGTTGTGGAACTATCCGCCACAGACCCTTCTTATTTAGCAACGGCAAAGACATTATTTGCAGATAAAATTTCTTTTCTAGGCGGACATTCTGGCGCAGGAAAATCTACGCTTATCAATTTGATTGAACCCGATTTAAATATTCGTACCCATCAAATCTCGGACTATAATGACAAAGGAATGCACACTACTACACACACCGAAATGTACAATGTCGCAGGCGGGTATGTGATTGATGCGCCTGGTATTAAGGAAATGGGTTTGGTGGACTTTGATAAAAAAATTCTCAGCCATTATTTTCCTGAAATGAGAAGCCGTATTTCGGGCTGCAAATTTAATAATTGTAAGCACATCAATGAGCCGCATTGTGCCATTAAAGAAGCCGTAGAAACGGGCGAAATTCATCTTTCTCGTTATAATAGTTATTTGAGAATGATGGAAGACGAATAAAAAGATGAAAAATCCTCAAAAATATACATGTATATTTTTTCACACAAATAGGTAGGTTTTTTTATACAAAAAGATACATTATATTTGTACACTTTTTAGGACAACATCTTATTCTATCCAAATTATATGTCAAAAATACTCATTGTTGATGATGAAGAACTCATCAGAAGTACCCTCAAAGAAATTTTAGAATATGAAGACCACGATGTCTCTACGGCTGAAAATGGCAAAGAAGGTTTAGATAAAATTTTAGCAGAAGACTTTGATGTTGTGCTATGCGACATCAAAATGCCGAAAATGGACGGCATGGAGGTTTTGAGTGCTGCGTTGGAGCAAAAACCTGAGACGCAGTTTATTATGATTTCGGGGCATGGCACAATTGATACTGCCGTAGAAGCAACTCGCAAAGGGGCATTTGATTTCATTCAAAAGCCACCCGATTTGAATCGCTTATTGGTTTCTATTAGAAATGCCGTAGATAAAACGGGTTTAGTAGTAGAAACCCGTAAATTACGTAGAAAAATTACCCGTACTACTGAGATTATAGGTACTTCTCCTGCTATTACCCGTATCAAAGAAACGATTGAAAGGGTTGCGCCAACTGATGCAAGGGTTTTGATTACAGGAAGCAATGGTACAGGAAAAGAGCTTGTTTCTCGTTGGTTGCATGAAAAAAGTAAGCGTAGCAGTGGTCCTTTTATTGAAGTAAACTGTGCAGCAATTCCTTCCGAATTAATTGAAAGTGAATTATTTGGTCATGAAAAAGGCTCGTTTACAGGAGCGTATCGCAACCGTACAGGTAAGTTTGAGCAAGCAAATGGTGGAACTTTATTTCTTGATGAAATTGGCGACATGAGCCTTTCTGCGCAAGCAAAAGTGTTGAGGGCTTTGCAAGAAAGCAAAATTACCCGTATCGGAAGCGACAAATCCGTAGGCGTTGATGTGCGCATTGTGGCTGCGACCAATAAAGATTTGCTTACAGAAATAGAAAATGGTAATTTCAGGGAAGACTTATATCATCGCCTAAGTGTGATATTGGTTCATGTACCTGCCCTAAAAGACCGCCGTTCAGATATACCTGAATTAGTGGAGCATTTCATCAAAATTATCACAGACGAGCAAGGCATGAATATTCCTTCTGTTGCGCCAAAGGCATTAGAGGAATTGCAGAAATTGGATTGGAATGGAAATATTCGTCAGTTGCGCAATGTGGTAGAGCGTTTAATTATTATGTGTAATGGACGTATTATAACGGAACAAGATGTGTTAGACTTTGCCGCACCGCCTCGCAGAGAAGGAGCTGCAAAAGTGGCTGTTTCATCCAAAAGTTTGTATGATAAATATGAGAAGTTTCAAGATTTCAAAGATTTTGTAGAAAAAGAGTTTATTCAACATCAGTTGGAAAAATATACGTGGAATATCTCTAAAACAGCCGAAATGTTGGACATTCAAAGAAGTCATTTATACAATAAAATGAAGGAATACGGCATCAATAAAGGGGAGTAAAACGCAAATACAGCCATTTCAAGGGTCTGCGACCGCTTGAAAGGCTGTGCAAATAATCTATTTTATATTTGCAACACCTTTTGCTTATAAAAAATATCCCCATGATAAAAACAGGCAAGGTATTTTGGTTTACAGGCTTATCTGGCGCAGGAAAAACAAGTTTGGCAAATGCCATTTTGCATCGCTTAGCAGCAAAAAATCAACTTACTTTTTTGTTAGATGGCGATGAAATAAGACGTACCATTAACAAAGATTTGGGTTATACAGAACAAGATAGGCAGGAAAATGTGCGGCGAAGTGCCGAAATTGCCAAATTATTGATAGCAAAAGGAGCGATTGTTTTGTGTGCATTTATGAGTCCTAAGCGAGACATGCGGGAAATGGCTAAACAAATCATTGGAGAAGCATATTTTTATGAGGTATTTGTAGATGCAGACATAGCAACCTGCCAAAAAAGAGATGTAAAAGGTTTGTATGCAAAATATGAAAAAGGGGAAATCCAGCATATTTCGGGCTTAGATGCGCCATTTGAAGCACCTCTTACACCTTTTTTGACCTTAGAAACAGGGAAATATGAGATAGAAACTTGTATAGAAATATTTTTTCAGCAAATCTAATTCAAAAAATGTATAAAGAAATAGCGGTCATTTCGACTCCGCTCAATGACCACTGAAAACATAAAAAACGCAGCGTATTTTACACGCTGCGTTTTTTATTATTGTATATAAAATGCTTACCATTAGAATCTTACCACTTTAAATACGCCTTGATTTTTGCCATTTTCCATAATCACCAACTGATATGTACCAATTGCCAAACGAGACAAATCTAATTCAAATACATTGTCTCCTGCTTTTGCACTTGCAAATACTTTGGTAATTTCTTGTCCTAAGGGATTGTAAATACGGAAAGTATAGTCTGTTGCTTGTGAAGCATTGATATTTACATTAATTTTGCCATCAGTAGGATTAGGATAAATACCGCTAATAAATGTACCACCATCATACAGCATCGCATCTACTGTATTAGAATATGCATATGCGCCATTATTATCTACCATTTTTACCCGATAATAATAACGTACTGATTTGTTTACACTTTCGTCATTGTGTGCATAAGCCAATGGACTTGCAGAATTGCCGCCAGGAGCTAATGTATTAAGTGTTGTTACAAATTGGAAATTATTGGTATTGCCTACACTGCGCTCAAGGTTGAAATGATGGCTATTTACTTCTTGCAAAGTAGTCCAATCTACCCGAATGTAGGTATTGTTTACAGGAATTGCCGAAATATTTAACAAACTCACAGGGAAAGGACCACAAGGCACGCCTTGTATAGAATCTATATTAGCAAGCGTAAGTGCATCACCCGCAGTATTGATGCTACTTGGCACACGATTTTGGGCTGCTGCACCGATTTGCGCTGCCGATTCTGCCCATAATAAGCAACCTGCTAGCGGCAGTGTACTCGTAGATACTTCTTTTACCCAATCGCTATCCAGCACATCTGTCTGTGT
>JAAFHL010000227.1 GCA_013298365.1 Bacteroidota bacterium
TTGTATAAGTTGCGCCGTTGTTTGTACCTGTGGCAGCAACCCAGCCGCTTGTACCATTTGCCGATTGTTCCCACAAATAGGTAACCCCATTGAGCATAGGGCTTGCACTTGCTGAAAGGGTTGCAATTCCGCTAATACATACCGTACTCACATTGCTTGTAACAGTGATGCTTGTAGGTTGCCCCGAAATCACAAAACTATTACTTGCAACTCCGCCCGTTGCACCTACAAGTGCCACAGAAGGCGGACAGTAACCTGCGGGCGACAAAATTGCCGCATTATTCGCTACGTTTATCGTTCCTGCCAAATCTTGCGCCATCACGAAATATTCAATTTCATCTCCATTCGTAGGCAAGCCACCATTTAGCAAAGCATAATCTAAGGTAAATGTAAAAGGAGAGCTTGTATTTGTGGTCTCCACATATTTCCAACCATTAAAG
Organism: Bacteroidota bacterium; assembly: GCA_013298365.1. Taxonomy (GTDB): domain Bacteria; phylum Bacteroidota; class Bacteroidia; order J057; family J057; genus JAAFHL01. Next base: position 441 of record JAAFHL010000227.1, read on the forward strand.
GCAGCATTGTTTTGCGCAGGATAAGTACCAAAGGCATTTGCATTTAAGGTTTTCTTTTTAAACCAAAGACGTGGCTTATTTGCCCCGATATTCACGCCACTTGCATCTGAAATCGTAGCGGTCAAAACAGGGCAGTAGGTATTGCCACTCAATGTATTGACAAAGGTAATGACAGGCGCGGAACGGTCTGTACTTGAACCCGTAAATTCGCTTGCACCTATATCAGGGGTAGCACTTCTGTTTGTTCCAAAATAATCCGTTGCCAAACCTGCGATGGTAACCGCCCCACTTTCGGCGGCAGAAATACCCGTAGGAACAAGGTTTGTAGGAATTGAACCCGTTGCGTAGGTAATTGATTCTGAAAAAGAAGCACTTTCACGCCCTCCTCCACCATTACCCGCCATAAAAGCTTTGTATAAACCGCAAGGTGTATTAAAATTGGCATCATTTGTTCCCAAAGAACCAGATATTGCATATCCATTTGTAACAGGCAAAATAGTGCCTTCTCCGTAAATATAACAATTTGAGCAGGTGCTAACGTCATATAAGTTATTGCCACTGTTTGCGTCTAAACTTGTAGTTGTAGGGGCTGTACCAGCTGCTCCTGCGGCATCTTTGCGCAAGGCTGCCACGTAGCCCGTTCCTGAAGGTGTAGCATTTACCGATATGATGTTATTTCTTATATCTAATTTTCCCAGATTAAAACGAATCCCATACGCTCCAAAGTTTGCTCCACCTGAGAGTGCGCTTGTTTTTCCCAATGCAATTGTATTAAAATAGACATTATTTATATCTGTACTAAGCGTATTTGCCAAATCAATGCCCATTACAGCATTTGCATTACTGGCAGAAGGCGCACTTAAACCTGATACAAAGTTATTGGAAATAGTTGTACTTGTTCCTGAAAGGAGTTGTATGCCTTTGATTAAGGTTGAAACATTTGTGTTATTATTTGTTAAACTATAAATATTATTTTGCGAAATTGTGGCTACATTTCCACCTGCCTTATAAATTCCACCAACAGTTGCATTTCCTCCTGAAGTACAAGCAAGTCCGTATATTGCATTTCCTTGTATATTAAAGGGAGCGGTTGTAACGGTGCTTGTAAGAAAAATGCCATACACATTTACTGCCCCTGTAATTGCACCCGTATGGCTGCTGCCATAAATTTGGTTAGCACTTATGTCAAAAGAAGTGCTCGCATTATTGGAAAAAATACCATATAAGTTACTCGTACCTGTACCTGTTGTACTAACTAAACTGTTATTATAAATGAGGTTATTTTTGGCAGTAACACCCACCGTTGCACTCAATACCCGAATCCCGTCAAAGGTTCCACCGCCGTTTTGTTTTATATTTCCATACACCTGATTTCCATTTATCACAATTGCCGCAGGGCTTCCCCCATAAATACCATCTAAAAAACCTGTTCCTGTCATCGTGTTGTTACGCACAATATTGTTATTCATAAATACCGAATCGGGGGCAGCAGAATTGTAAACCCCATAAAATGAACCTGATGTTGCAGATAAATTGCTACAATTTTCTACAATATTATTATTCATATATGCCTTATTGCCAACCCCACCTGCGGAGTTATTAATTGCAAATATGGAAGAAGTAGTAGAACCACCAGTCAAACTTACGGTATTATTGGAAAGATTTACACTCCCATTTGAAGGTGTACCTGTACTACTAAAAATGCCATAAAAGGTAATACCAGGTGCATTTGCACCGCCACCTGCCGTATTGTTGATTGTATTATAGCGTACACTCAGGTTATTTTGATAAATCGTGTAAATTCCATAAGTAGTAGCCGTAGAAGCCGAACCATAATTAATAATGGTATTTCCCATACCTGCTGCACCTATCACATTATTTTGGTCATAATCACTCACATTTGTTACAGACCCACGCATCGAAATTCCTAAACTCACATTTTGAATCGTATTTGACACAAAAGTATTAGAGTCATTTCTACTTGCCACAGTACCATTTGTAGTAATAAGGCTGGTCAAGTCCGTTCTTGTAGCATTCGTTGCATAAATCCCTACGGCTCCCCTCCCATTAAATGCGGTAGGATTTGCTGTTCCCATCACACTTTTATTCAAGGTAATGGTACAGTTCTTAATGGTACAATTTTGTGTACCATTTGTAGGTCCCGTTTTAAACAAGCCAAAACCATATTCCATCGTAGCAGGTGCCGCCGTATTTCCATCAAAAATATCTATGCCATCTATCGTTACATAATCTACGCCCACAATGCTAAAAATCCCATCTATACTTGCAGCCGTACTTGCGAGGGTAACCGTTCCTGTATAAGCATTTATGATAGGATTTGCCCCTGCGCCTGTTCCTTTTTGAAAAAAGATACGTCTTGTATATGCTGATTGTACACCCGTTGCCAAAGCAGACAAGTCTAATACCAAAGGTGCAGTCAAGGTTTCGGTGTAACCTGGCGCAATATTAAAGGTAGTATTAGCTGATACACCTTGTGCATTTAAGGCACTTATCGCAGCAGCAATCGTAGGATAGACCGCACTTGGAATAGAATAAGTTCCCGAAAGTTGGGAAAAAGCGGCAGAAGTAAAGAACGAAAAGAGCAGAAATGTGAAAAACTTGTTCATAAATAACTTTATTTCAGTGATATTCAAGTATTAAAACCTAAATTTGCCTACAAAGTTACGGATTTTAAGGTATTTTATGTGAAATAATTGTTATGTCTTTGTTAGAGATTGGGGTATAGCCTATAAAAATAGCCCAAACCGATTGATTGGCACCGAAATTACGCATGACTACGACAATCTCAAACCGCAAATTAGTGTACGTTACAAAGCAGGACACCCCGAAATTGTTTGGACAAAACAAGGCATGGACGGGATTCACCTCTATGTAGATAGAACGAATAGCGGCAGTTTCGCTTTCTGCGCCCATGATTCCAAACCCAATTACCTCGACAACACCGCACTTCCGCCCAATGGCAAAAGCGAAGTATGGCAATACAAGGTAATCTATATCAAAAATGACGAGGAAGTCGGGCAGTTTTCAGATGTGCTGGTGGTAACGGTTGTAGGGAGTTTGTAAGGGGAGAAGGCAATTATACATGATATTTCTTTTGGGGAATGTCATGTATAATTGTTGTGAAATTTTTTTTTGTTTGTTTTATTGGAAAATATGGAGACCCAACGCACAAGGCGGGAAGCTTTGCCTAATCACTCCAAAAAATGTTGATTATCAGAATATTGTATTTTTAGGTTAGATTCCTTTTTTTGCGGCTTTTACTCTTATTGGTATACAACAATGAGACGAGAAATATATTTAAAATTAGTGCTATTTTTTTTTAATTAAAATAGTATAATTTTTTTGGATAGTATAAACAAAATAGAAAAAAAAGCAGGTTTTACCCCTCAAATCATCGTAACAGACCATATTAGAAACTTGGGTAGTGAAGCAATAGATGAAAAATATTTTAAAGAAGATTGGAGAAATGGGAAAGCTTTAATTTAAGCAAGGAACGCCAACCCAACAAAAAGCAAGCTGCTTTGCAAAAAGTAGCTTGCTTTTCCTATTTTTGTCAAATAAAATTCAATCCCTTATGAGATGTTCGCAAAAAATACTTTTTATAGTTGAGGTAGCGCAGACAGTTGCATATGTCATCGTTGAGCGATACAAGAACAAAAAGCTAAGCGGATTTGTAAAAAAGTTGTATATTTGCGTTGTAAATAAAATAATGAAATTATGGCAAAATATATCAATCCATATACAGACTTTGGTTTTAAAAAATTGTTTGGAGAAGAGGGCAATAAGAACTTGTTAATTGATTTTTTGAATCAGTTATTACCTTTTCATCATCAAATTGCAGATTTGACGTTTCAAAACGTAGAGCAACTGCCCGATACAAACGAAGAACGTAAGGCATTTTTTGATATTCACTGTAAGTCTGCAAGTGGCGAACGATTCATTGTTGAGATGCAAAAAGCAAAAGTAGATTTTTTCAAGGATAGGGCGTTGTATTACCTTAGTTATCCTATACGAGAACAAGCGCAACGAGGGGAATGGAATTTTGAACTAAGTGCGATTTATTTTATAGCTGTATTAGATTTTTGGTATGAGCCTAAAAAAACGGCAAAATTTCATCGTCATGTTGTACTAAAAGACCAAGATGACGACCCATTTTATGATAAGTTGGGGTTAATATTTTTACAGATGCCCGCATTTGAAAAAGAGGAGTCTGAATTGGAAACACATTTTGATAAGTGGGCATATTTTCTAAAAAACTTAGAAAAAATGGATAATATTCCGCAAATCTTGAATGAATCTGTTTTTGCACAAGCTTTTAATACTGCGGAAGTGGCTAATTTGTCAAAACAACAGCGTGAAGATTACGAGAAAAGTCGTTTGAGTTATATTGGCGTTAAACAAGTAAGCGAAACTGCAAAAAAGGAGGGCGCAGAACAGGAGAAAATGTCAATCGCTAAATCTATGAAATCAGATGGTTTAGCCACTAGTATGATTAGTAGGCATACAGGATTAACAGAAGAAGAAATTGAAAAACTATAAAAATCGCTCAACATATTCATCTCCGCCCATGCCTGCTAATCAAAGCGCAAGGCAAACGCAGCAGGCACATTATCTTTGAACCAGAACAAAAAACAATAAGCGAATGGATGGAAAACTAACCGCTAAAATCAAAAAATATCAAGCAATTGTCTTGGAATATTTGAATTATAAGGCTACCATTAAGGCAGCTAATTTGCCCGATTGCCAATATTTAGTGGTGGCAGATGAGGAAAGTCGTCATTACCAGCTACTTACGATGGGTTGGCAAGGAAATGAATATGTACATTCCATTTCCATTCATATAGGCATTGCCGAAGATGGAAAAATTTGGCTTTACCTAAATTGTACAGATATAGACATCGCAGATCTATTTGTAAAAAAAGGTGTACCGAAATCGGACATTGTGTTAGGTTTCCATAAAGAATATATGCGAGAATTATCGGAATATGCCGTTAGGTAACCCCTTTGGCAGAGACTTCATGGCTTGTGCGTGGTTACTGAGCTTTGCCGAAGTATAGCCCCGCCAACCCTATAAAAAGCAAACTGCTTTGCAAAAAGCAGCTTACTTTTTATATGTTTTTCAAATGCTAGCCCAAACTACGGTTGATATTTATTTGCACAATCCAATAACTTTAGCTTGTTTTGTAAGTGATTCAAACATCTATTACACATTAAACCATGCAAAAATTAATCTTCCTTATCGGAGTTTCGACCCTCATTTTCACAAGTTGTGTAAATTCAAAGGTCGAAAACAGTACGCAAAAAGACAGTATTACTGTAAATTTAGCGGATAGCAATCAGGAAAAGAAAGTAGCAACAGGCGGCGACAGAGATACGCATGGCTGCATAGGTTCAGCAGGTTATACTTGGTCTATGCTAAAAAATGAGTGTATTCGTGTATTTGAACAAGATGTGCAACTGTCTCAAAAAGACAACAAAGATTCCTATAGTTCACTTGCAGCCGTTGTTTTTAATGCAGATAAAAGCAAGGCAGAGGTGTTCTTAGTCAATGGAAATCCTGAGATTCTTGAACAAACGGCTAAGCAAAAAGGGAGTATGCGTTGGAAAAAAGGAAACTATGAGCTAATAGAAAAAGAGGGTTTTTCTTTGTTGGAAAATGGAAAAGTAATCTATTATCAAGTACTGCCAAGTATCACACAACCAAAGTAATATTATTGTGGAAAATGCTTTATTAAGCTTTCTTTCAACAGGTAAGAAATAATGGGTTTATGATATTTGTAGCAAGACAGATTTCCTGAAAAAAGGTCGGAACTTTTTTGAAGTTCCGACCGTAAAGAAAAAGTGCTGATTTAAGGGCTTTTTTACCTTTTGAACGGTTTGTGTGTAGCGAAGCGAAACACAAACCTTCAAAACGGTAAAAAAGCCGAATGAAAACGATTCGTTTTTCATGCAAAATCAGCAGATTGCCTATTTTCTGGGCAATTTATATCTTTTTATCTGCTAAATGTTGTTTTCTACGTTTCAAATTTTGCTCTGGCGTTGCCCATTTTGCAATACGAATCACACAGCGTTTCCAAATAGACCCTAATCTGCCATGTTTACTGCCTTTTCGGAAGGTGTCAAAATAGAGTTTACTTTGCAAAGTTGCAAAACCCGCAGTATTTCCATGACTAAATTTATTAGAAACCTGCAATTTGCGTACATGTTTTGCACCCATTTTTTTCATACCCTTGTAAGCAACGATTGCATTTTGGTAAAAAACCTCTTCATCTTTGGTACTATACGACATCAAAATAGGCGCAATCGGTTTCCAATTACACATACCATTTTCTGCTAAACGTAGCTTAAAAGGAAAATTAGGATTCGTTTTATATTCATTTACCAAAGAATCAGACATCATATTAACCGGAATTTTGGGAAGAGAATCATTGATTTGAAAATGTTGATATTTTCCACTATACAACCTTTTTATCAATTCTCTATACTTTGGCGCATACATAATGTTATATATATCCCCTGAATACATGTTATAGGCTTCTTGATATGATTCTAATAAATACGGTAAATAATGCGGTTGTGTATAAGGTTGCCACATAACGATACTTTGCGCACCACACATATCATACGCACCTGACATAGGCGCAGAAGCTGTTACCTTATAAGTACTTGAATATTCTGCCTCTATCTTTTTTTGCGTAGCCAAAGTAGAATGTCCACCTTGCGAATAGCCCGTAAGAAATAATTGTCCAGAAGATTGAACTTTGATGGTTTCATTAAGTTCATTTACTGCCGCTAACATATCAATCGCAGCTTGCCCTTCCGAGTCAGCATGTTGATAAAGATGTCTTTTTTCGCCACGTCCAAGCCCAATATAGTCAGGCATAATAACGGCGTAAGCATCAACAGCATAAAAGAAACATAACATTTCTTCTCCATTAAAAAACATACCGCCACGCTCCTTTTTTACAGAAGTTCCATGATGATAAATGACTTGTGCCATGGGTTTGTTTACATTCACAGGCACAAGATACAAGCCCGAAGCCTTGATTTCAGAGCCATCGTGCCACTTTGTGAGGTAGTCAATGTCGTACACATCTATCTCGTTGTGAATTGGCGCAATAAATTCTGGGAGATGATGGTCTTTCCATTTTTTTTGAAGTTGTGCAATGGTAATGCGCTCCACTAATTTGTAATTGACAATGCGACCTGCATAACTACTCAAAACAGCAAGGAATAGTAGGCAAGACAAGAAAGTT
>JAAFHL010000228.1 GCA_013298365.1 Bacteroidota bacterium
ATTTAAATAAAAAATAGTACCATTCTGTAAGAATCCGCAGACAAGGATTTAATAGCGAAAATTTCTGGATTCTTGCAGAATGGTTATTTTGGTAGGTGTCCCAAAAGAAAATATATCTCTTTCAAAGTGTAAATACAGATTAATAAATTGATTATCAAATAATTGAAATGATTTTTAACTATCTATTATCAATAACTACCAAAACCTCCCCTGTCATCTCTTGCGGCACATCAAGTCCCATAAGTGTCAAAATTGTGGGTGCTAAATCGCCCAACTTACCCAAAACAGGCTTAAAAGTAAATTTCGCTTGTTTATCCAACAAAATCAATGGCACAAGCGCAGTTGTATGCGCAGTGTTTGGCGTACCATCTTCGTTGCGCATTTTGTCGGCGTTGCCATGGTCAGCGGTGATAAGAACGATATAGTCGTTTGCCAAAGCCGCTTCTGCAACTGCTTGTGTACAAGCATCTACCGTTTCACAAGCCTTTACCGCCGCTTCAAATACGCCCGTATGACCTACCATGTCGGGGTTTGCAAAGTTGAGACACACAAAATCAACCTCGCCTTTCTGCAATTCAGGGATAATTTTATCCCGAATATCGAAGGCACTCATGGTAGGTTGCAAGTCGTAAGTCGCAACTTTGGGCGAAGGACACATCAAACGGGTTTCGCCCGCAAAAGGCACTTCATTTCCCCCATTGAAAAAGAAAGTAACGTGCGGATATTTTTCGGTTTCTGCAATGCGAATTTGGGTTTTTCCACATTTTGCCAAATATTCCCCTAAACCATTTTCGATATTTTGTGGCTGATACACAACATGTACGCCTTTAAATTTTTCATCATAGCGGGTAATTGTGGTATAATGTAAAGGCAAAGTGTGCATATTCTGCGCTTGAAAGTCTGTTTGTGTCAAAACTTCGGTGAGTTCCCTGCCCCTGTCCGTTCTATAATTAAAGAAAAAGACTGCATCATCTGCATTGATAGTTACTTTTTCGCCAATTACACAAGGTTTTGTAAACTCATCAGTAATTGCTGCCGCATAACCTGCTTCTATTCCCGTTTTGCTATCATTATAATGCGTTCCTTCGCCATTTACTAATAAATCGTAGGCAATTTTTACCCGTTCCCAACGTTTATCTCTATCCATCGCATAATATCTGCCCACAATCGAAACTACACGCCCTGTTTTTTCCGCAGCCAAATGTGCCTCCAAATCAGCCATATAGCTGAGCGCACCATGCGGGTCGGTATCACGCCCATCTGTGAAAGCATGTATGTAAACCGCAGGCAAATTTTCTTTTGCCAGCAAAGAAATAATTCCTTTGAGGTGTTCGATATGACTATGCACACCACCATCGGAAAGGAGACCCAAAAGATGTAAGGGTTTATGGTTCTCTTTGCAATACGCCACCATTTCCCTAAAAGCCGTCTCTTTCGCAATAGAACCTTCCTTTATCGCTAAATTTATGCGTACAAGTTCTTGATACACAACACGTCCTGCGCCAATATTCATATGCCCAACTTCGGAGTTGCCCATTTGTCCCTCTGGCAAACCTACAGCAAGTTCAGATGCTTGCAGGCGAATATTTGGTTGAGAAAGGATATTTTTATCGTAAAAAGGTGTGTTTGCAGCTTCGATTGCACTCACATTTTTGTCTTCGGCTATGCCCCAGCCGTCCATGATGATGAGAATGAGTTTTCTGTTTTCCATGCTGCAAAAATACGCTTTTTTCCCTTCTGATTAATGATAGTTTTCATAAAAACAAAATACGTAGCGAAAAATGAATTTCGCTACGTATTATATAGGTTGTATAGAAATTTATTTCAAGAATTTGCCTAAATTCCATTCGCCTTCTTCTACTGTCCCGTTTGAATAAATCATTTTGCCTTTTCCATTAGGCTTATTGAGTTTAAATTCGCCTGTGTAAACGTCTCCATTTGCATAGCTAAAAATGCCTTGTCCTTGCATTTGCCCATTTTTCCATTCGCCTTCGTACATGTCGCCGTTGCCAAACTTCATTTTGCCCATGCCTGTACGTTGATTATTGGTAAACGTGCCATCATATACATCACCATTGATGTATGTTTTGCGTCCTAAACCCTGCGCCATCTCGTTTTTGACCTGTCCTATATACACATCACCATGTGCAGATACTAAGGTTGCCACTGCCTGTGCAGATTCGGCATTATTTGTGCTTGCAATCTCTTTTAAACGCATTTGCTCAGGAGAAGCTGTAGGAGTTGTTGTGCTGTGTTCGCCCACACCACGACTTGTATTTTGAGCAGATAAAACGCTCATACAAAATAGACATACAATAAAAGTCAAGATTTTGGTAGCCATATCATTTATGATAATTAAGTGAATAAGATTGGTATTATAAATCGTTGTAAATATAGCTTTTTTTTTCTTTGAAAAAAAAGCTATATTTGTTTTTTATTACATTAAGTAATCACAGTAAATAAATATACTAATTTTGAATTTATTTTTTAATATGTTGAAAATAAATATATTAACTATATTTTTTATGAACTTGTATTTTGTTTTTGTACTAAAACTTTTTTTTATTACATGATGTTTTTCTCTCTTTTTGTACTAAAAGCTCTTATAATCATCTATTCGAGCATTTTATCGTTGAGATGATGCTATTTGCTTTTGTTTCAAATAATTGATGTTATTTTAAATGAATTATACTTTTTAAAAATTATTTGTTTTATTAAAAATTAAGATTTTAGAAAAAGTATTGAAATATCCGTATAAAAATGGAACAGAAAAATCGCTATTTCATTTATCCTACAATTATGAATTTTTCCAAAAAAGGGTCTTACATTTTATGAAATATCCACCTAAAAATGTACTATATATCGTTGCCTACATGTTTTCTCCGACAAAATTTCGGAAAAATATTTGCCACATATATTTTTTTGCCCTATCTTGCGCAAGCTATTTATAATTAGCAGAAACTAATTCATCTTAAAGCGTTCATTTTCAAATTAATTACAAATTTAATAACACAAAAGCAACTGTATGAAGCATCCAAAAGGTCTGTATTTGCTATTCGTTACCGAAATGTGGGAGCGATTTAGCTACTATGGAATGCGAGCGATTTTTGTCCTATTTATGACAAAAGCCTTGCTATTCGACAAAGCACTTGGCTCTCAAATTTATGGGAGTTACACAGGACTTGTATATCTTACGCCCTTATTAGGTGGCTATATGGCAGACCGATATTGGGGCAATCGCAAATCTATCATCATTGGTGGGATATTGATGGCGATAGGGCAATTTCTGATGTTTATGAGTGGCAGCTTGTATGAAAATGCGGGACTTGCTTCGATGATAATGTATGGCGGTTTGGGCTTTTTGATATTTGGAAATGGTTTTTTTAAACCTAATATTTCTACGATGGTAGGGCAGCTTTATCCCGAAGGTGATAAACGGGTAGATGCGGCATTTACCATATTTTATATGGGAATTAACCTTGGGGCATTTTTTGCGCCGCTTGTCTGTGGTGCGTTAGGTGATACAGGTAGTGCTGCAGACTTTAAATGGGGATTTTTGGCAGCTTGTATAGGCATGATTATCAGTACAATCCTCTTTGTTGTGCTAAAAGATAAGTATATTGTTACGCCAACAGGCGATGCGATTGGCGCAATTCCAAAAGTAGTAGAAAAAACAAAAGAGGAAGCAGCTAATGCAATGACAGGTGCGCAAATGCTCAACTGGGGGCTTATTTCTATCGTTTTGTTTGTGTGTTTCAAAGGCTTTTTAGGCTTAGACCTCATCGGTACGTTTATATATACCTTGTGTATTATTGCGCCTGCTTCTATTATAAGTGATAAAAGTTTGACTACGGTTGAAAAACAAAAAATATGGGTTATTTTTATCATTGCCTTTTTTGTAATTTTCTTCTGGTCGGCGTTTGAGCAAGCAGGTGCTTCTTTGACCTTCTTCGCAGAGGAGCAAACAGACAGACATTTGTTTGGTACAGAAGTTCCTACTTCTTATTTTCAAAGTATCAATGCGGTAGCGATTGTGATTTTTGCACCTGTTTTTGCGTATATGTGGACACAATTAGGCAATGCACAAAAAGAACCTTCTTCTCCTGTAAAACAAGCATTAGGTTTGTTTTTGTTGGCAGTAGGCTATTTGATTATTGCTTTAGGCGTAAAAGATTTGGACCCAAGTCTGAAAGTAAGTATGCTTTGGTTGGTAACTTTATATAGCGTTCATACATTTGGTGAACTTTGTCTTTCTCCTATTGGGTTGTCTATGGTGGTAAAATTAGCCCCTGTAAGATTTGCATCTTTGTTGATGGGGGTTTGGTTTTTATCTACGGCGACAGCGAATAAATTTGCAGGAGATTTAAGTTCTTTGTATCCTGAAGAAGTAAAATTAAAATCTTCTGTAAGTATTTCTTCTTTTGGCTACCAAGCTGCTGACTCTACAAACGTGGTAAATGTGGCAGTTGATAGCAATTTTGTCAAAAAAATGGCAGCAGAATATCCCAATCGAGTAACGAAAATGGATTTATTGTCCGATAATTTTGAGGCAGAAAAAGAATTGTCTTTTGTAGAATCTTTCAAAAAGAACTTATTTGGCATAGAAGAAGAAGGGAAAAAAGATTCACTAAAAGCATTTAGTGTCTTAAAACCTGTTGCAAATGCTGCTTCTCCATTCACATTGAAACTTATTGTGGGTTCAAAACCTAGTTTTATTTATGCACCTTTTTATAATGAAGATGGCAGTAAATTGTCTATTCTAAAATATGCAAAAGGTAAACCTGGCGAGGCTGATAGCAAAACCTTGGAAACTTGGGATTTGAAACCTAAAAAACCTAGTTTCTTAGGCATTCAAATCGAAAACTTGTTTGACTTCTTTATGATTTTCGTAGTAATGGCGGGCGTTGCTTCGATTATTTTGTTCTTATTGTCAAGCAAATTGCTCAAAATGATGCACGATGTGAGATAATACAAAGGTTATACCCCATTTTGTAAGTATTTGCTTGCAAAATGGGGTATGCTATATAAAAAAGAACCTGTTTTATCGGCGTGATGGTATATGACACAATCAATAGATATTCTCATTAGCATCGTCTTGGCATTTGTAATGCTCGGTATCGGTATGTCGCTTACTTGGCGAGATTTTCGGCAAGTATTAGATTTTCCTAAGCCTTTGTGGATAGGTTTACTTTTACAAATGTTGGTTGTGCCTGTGTTTTCTTTTGGAATTGCGTATTATTCAGATTTGTCAGCAAACTGGAAAATCGGTTTTATTATTTTAGCGATTTGTCCTGGTGGCACTACGGCAAGTTTTATTTCCTATTTATTTAAAGGCAATGTAGCCCTTTCGATTGTATTGACAACGATTAACAGTTTTCTTACCTTATTTACCATTCCTCTAATTAGTAATTTTGCCCTTCGTTTTTTTGCGCAACAAAATAGCTTAATTCAGCTTCCTTTTTGGGAAACTTTTCTGCAAATTTGTCTTATAACCCTTGTGCCTGCGATAATTGGGGTAATGACTCGCCAAATATGGGAGAACTTTGCCATAAAAGCGCAAGCTCGCTTGAAATTCATCACTGTTTTTATGTTGGGTTTGGTATTTGTTGTGAAAATATTTGGGGGGGGTAAGTCTTCTATTTCTCTCCAAGATGTATGGCAATTAATTCCTATTACTTTGATTTTAAATGTCTTGGGTATGGGATTAGGTTATTTTAGTGCAAAAGTTTTTGGTTTTGAAAAAAAAGATGGTTTTACTGTTGGTATAGAAATGGCTATTCATAATACAACCTTGGCTTTTTTGGTAACAGATACCTTACTACATACGCCCGATTTATCAAAACCTGCATTAGTTTACTCCCTGTTTAGTTTTTGGACGGCGATTGTGTTTGGTTGGATTGTTATGGGGTGGAAAAAGAGAAAAAATAGTTCCTAAAATCTTTATTCGTTTTTTAGGAATTTATCCCTTATTTTTGCGTTTAATATAGTTATACACAAACCATTCAAGGTAAATATCTATGAAATATATAGTTATATTTTTATTTTCTTTGTTTTGGGCAGGAATAAATGTAGGATTTTCACAAACGGTTACCTTCGTTTGGACAGAAAGACCTCAAGCCAAACATCATTTTTATGCGATAGAAACCGATGATTCTGCCAATGTCTCCTTTGTAGGGGTAGGTACTTGCACAGCTACGATTAAACCTACAAGTGCTAGTTTAATTATCTATAAAAATAATTTACCCATTGATACCTTATATCAAAATTTAACTTACACAGGAAATAGTACCAATATTGCGATAGCAAGTAGAATAAAAGGCGAAATTGCGACGTACAAAACCGTCATTAGGGTAGGGAATAGCAGTGTTACTTCGGATTCCATCAAGGCAGGCGTAGTGATATTGTGTAATGGGCAATCTAATATGGTTGCAGCTGCTGGGCAAACAGGGGTGATTACTACAATTCCTTTAGACCCTTATATTTCTTCTTTTGGTACGGCGTATTTTGCTAATCCTGCTGCGGTTACTTCTGTGAATTCCTTGAGATTTTTTCTCGGGAATCCCAATACAACCTACCTTTCGGGTTCTTTGGGAATAAACGCATTTTATCTTGCCAAAACCCTAAAAGACAGCTTGAATTTGCCAATATGTGTGCTAAATGGCTCAAAATCAGCAACATTGATTAGTGAACATCTCAAAAAAAATCTACCCAATGTTAGGCAAGATTCGCTTTCTATTTATGGAAGATTGCTATTAAGGGTAAAAAATGCAAAGTTTCAACCACATCATATTCGTGCTTTTTTTTGGTATCAAGGCGAAGCAGATGCGCTTACGCCTACCCTTATCGCCAATTATGTGGAGTCATTCAATATGTTTAAAGATTCTTTAAAAAAGGATTATGGGAATGACCTTCCTATTTTTGTAGTACAAATACGGCGTGAATGTTGTAGCCGTCTATTAGAGAATGTTTTGTCTTTGCAAGAAATTCAACGAAATTTGATTCATACAGATAATGTGAAAGGGGTAGCTTGTGTAAATGGCTTGGCACAAAATACCGACTATTGTCATTTTAAAGCACATTCTTACCAAAAATTAGGAATCCTTTTGGCAAAGATGTATTGTGCCTATAAAAGGCAAATCCCTACTACCTTGCTATTTCCGCAGCCTGTATCTGCACAGTTAGTTGCAGGCAACACGCTCATCAAATTATTGGTATCTTCTCCCATTGATACTACACAAATCAATAATTGCAGGTCGTTTTTTCTGCTGTCAGATGGGGCAAATCAATTGGGGATTAATTCGCTTTCAGCAGTTGAAGATACGCTTTTTTTGCATTTCACTACTGCTTTGCCTAATCCTACGACAAGCAACTATCGCTTGGCTTACTTAGGTAGTTTGAGGGAAGATACATCGGCTGTTTTTGCCAAAAGTGGTGGTGCTTTGTTGTCTTTTAATAATTTTAAGGTAGAAACAAATGGAATATACAATGGCATAAGTGCCATAACTTGCAATGGTATGCCTGTTGCAGGGCAGATTGTGGTAGAAAAAGCAACTTTATGTGCCAATGAAGCCACTACATTGAGCCTTGTAGGAGCTGAAATTACTTCAGGTATTTCCCTAAAATGGCTTTATGCTACTGATCCTAACTCAACATTTAGTCTTGTTCCTAATTCAGGTACGGCGTTGAGCAT
>JAAFHL010000229.1 GCA_013298365.1 Bacteroidota bacterium
CCAATAATAATTGTAGGCAGTACCTGAAGGCGTACTAAGGTCTATAAACGTAATGACACCCGTAGAATCTATACTTGTACTGAAATTGGCTTGACAATTACCTGTATTTCCACTTATAGCAGAAATATTAATGCTTTGTGTATTAGCACTTTGACAACCCGAAAATAAGTCAAATTGCATCAAAGTTACATTATATGTACCTATGTTTGTATAAACCATATTTGCGTCTGTGGTAGAAGTCGTAAAGCCATTTCCTAAGTCCCAATAGAAATAATTGCCGTTAGCAATGCCTATCGAAGAAGTAGAAGTATTGACAAATTGCACCAGTCCCGATGGCTGAATCGTATAGGTAAAAGAGGCATTACAAGGCACAAACTGTCCCCCAATTGCTACCGATTGTGAAGTAAAAGCATTACAAGTATTTCCAAAAACGCTCATTTCTACTTGATACAAACCTGGTGGCAAAATAGCAGTAACCGTTGCACCAGAGTAGTTCATCGCATTGAAATTATTGTAAATAGACCACTGTGTGCTAATATTTTGTCCGTAAGAAGTATTTGAAAAGGTTACAGAGCTATCAGGCTTCGTAACAAAAGTAAAAGATGCTTGACAGCCCGTTTGCACTTGCACACTTGGTACATAAATCGAATCGCAGAAAGTATTCGCTGTGCCAGGATTGTAAATATCAGTTACCAAAAGACATACTTGATACCAACCTGTATCTGTATAGGCAGTAGCGGGAGAATAAGCATTGCTTGTTGTTCCATTTCCAAAATCCCAATAGTAATTGAGTACGCCATACGGAGTAGAATTGTCTGTAAAATATACCATACCATTACTCGAAACCGTATGTGTGAAGTCTGCTTGCACATTTCCAGTGTTCAAACCTGTTGTAACTACGTCACAAAAAGTATTTTGGCAACCTGTAACTGCGTCTGTAACGGTTAAACATACATTATATACGCCTGGCGCAAAATAAAGATGTGATTTATAGAGGTCGGCAGCACCGCCCGAAAAAATAACGCCATCACCAAAATCCCATTCTACAATCGGATTTTGTGAAGTAGTTTGCCCATTAAATTGTGTAATTGTGCCAATTTGTGTTGTGTATGTGAAATTAGTAAGGCAACTATTGGGACTCGGTGAGCCTACTGTTACAACGGTATCACAGAAAGTGCTTGCACAAAGGCTGTCCTGAACAGATATACACACACGATATGCCCCAGAATCTACATAGAGATTTGAGTAAGGATATGCCAAATACCAGTAGGTAGAACTGAGATTTCCCCCTAAATCCAAACTTGACCAAGTATAAGGATTAATATTCACACTTGTATTCGTAAAACCAACATTGCCATAGATGTCTGTTACGTGTGAAAAACTTGCTTGACAATTTCCTACCGTACCTTCCACAAAAACGGTTTTTGTGTATTGAACCGAAGAATTATTATCACTTACCGTCAAAACGACATTATAAGTACCTGGCGCAGCGTAGCTTACGAAGGGATTTGCCAGATTGCTTGTTGTCCCATTTCCCAAATCCCAATTATATTGCAAGACATTTAAACCTGTGCTAAGATTGGTAAATTGTACATCATAACCTTGTGTTTGCAGATAAGTAAAATGGGTAGAAATGCTTGATGCACCTGCACAAATACTGAAATTAATCACACTGTTTTGCAAACCATTGTTATAGACTAAACTATCAAAGACCACATTCCCATTACAATCTTGTGTATAAACATACATTACCACATTTGACGTATCGGGCTGCGTGCTGTCAGCGTAGAAACCATTTGCATCTGTATAAAGCGTTGCACCATAATACCAATTTATCGTGCTATAATAAGAATAAATGTTAACGGGATAATTAACAAGTGGTGCGCCTGTAGTTGCATCTGTAACTTGCCCCGAAAAGGAGGCAATAGGGAATGTAGATTGTGCAAATAAGCAGGAAGAAAAAAGCAAGATAGAAACGAAGAAACTCAATAATTTTTGCATAAACGAATAATGGTTTTGTAAATTGATTTATACAGATAAAACGAAGTGTTTATTCTTTTGGTTGTTTTGTTGAACAAAAAAAATAATACTAATAATGGCAAATGAAATTTTAGGGCTACACTTTTTCTCCATAAAACAGGATTTAAACCCTGCTTTATTCATAAAACCACAAAAAATATCAGAAAACCCAATTTTATTGCTTAATTTAGGGGCAAAATTATTTTTCGCACAAAAAATGCTTATATCTGCTATATTCATCGCATTACATAGCTTGTTTTTCTTGTTAAACACGTTTGAAAATGCGCCATCTATCATAGATGCGCCCTACAAAACCGCAAATGGAAAAGTGAGCTTCATTTCTCAGGCGCAACTCGAAACGATTAAGGCGCAAAGCAGTAGTTTGAAGGGCGGAATAGATTTAGAAAAGCAAACTTTTGCCTTTTCTTTGCCTGTCAATACTTTTCAAGGCTTCAACAGCGATTTACAAAAGATTCATTTCAATGAAAACTATTTGGAAAGCAGCATTTTTCCTACTGCAACGTTTCAAGGAAAAATCATTAATGGCATTCCTCCCCAAAAAGAGGGCGTTTATCCTGTCAAAATCGTGGGAAAATTTAACATTCATGGGGTTGTGCAAGAAAAAATGATAGAAGGAATGATTACAAAAAAAGGAAATAGCATAAAAATTGCTGCAAATTTCACCCTAAATGTAAGCGATTTCAATATTCCTATTCCCAAAATTGTCGAGTTTAAGATTTCTAAAACCGTAGAGGTAAAGGTAGAAGCAGATTTAAGTGCAAGTTAAACTAACGGAGATTTCGGAAAAAAGCACTAACAGTAGCAAATATTTTGAGAAAAAAAATACATTCCCCTTTTTTCCTTTGAAAAAAGGGGATTAACTA
The DNA here is from genome assembly GCA_013298365.1 of Bacteroidota bacterium. GTDB lineage: Bacteria > Bacteroidota > Bacteroidia > J057 > J057 > JAAFHL01. The sequence continues at coordinate 2,904 of JAAFHL010000229.1, forward strand.
CATTTTTTCAAAGGAAAAAGTGTATTTTTGTGCATTATTTAACGCTGAAAAAATGAAAAGAACACTTTATAATGATTTAATAAATTGGAAAAACTCGCCTAGTCGAAAGCCCCTAATCCTGCAAGGGGCAAGGCAGGTCGGCAAAACGTGGTTGATGAAAGAATTTGGCAAGAACGAATTTGAGCAAGTAGTTTACCTCAATTTTGAGAGCAGTCAGCGATTAAAATCCCTGTTTGTAGCGGATTTTGACATAAAACGTATCATTTCCATCATCGAAATAGAAGTCAATCACAAAATACAAAGCGATAAAACCTTACTGATTTTTGACGAAATTCAAGAAGCCGAAAAGGGCCTTACTGCCCTAAAATATTTCTGTGAACAAGCCCCACAATATTACCTGATTGCGGCAGGTTCATTGCTTGGCGTTTCCTTACAAAAAAATAATTCTTTTCCTGTGGGTAAGGTTGATTTTTTGCGGATGTACCCCATGAGTTTCTTTGAGTTTTTAGAAAATATTGGGCAAAACCTCCTAAAAACGCATTTAGTAGCGAATAATTGGGAAATAATAGCTCCTTTCCATGAAAAATTAGTCGAATTATTAAGACGATATTATTTCATCGGCGGTATGCCAGAAGTGGTGGAAAACTACCTTCAACATGAAAATTTAAGTAGCGTTAGGGCTATTCAAGAAAAAATTTTGATGGGCTATGAAAACGATTTTGCAAAATACGCACCCATAGAAATTGTGCCTAAAATAAGGTTAGTTTGGCACACCTTGATAAGTCAATTGGCAAAAGAGAATCGGAAATTTATTTATGGGCAAATCAAAAAAGGCGCACGAGCCAAAGATTTTGAAACAGCTATCAATTGGCTGATAGATGCAGGTTTAGTGCTGAAAGTGAATTGTGTGGAAAAACCAACTATGCCGCTAAATGCGTACATAAACATAGACGCATTTAAGTTATATATGTTAGATATTGGTTTACTAAATGCAACTGCCAAAATTGATGCAAAAATACTATTAGAAAAAAACAACATTTTAACCGAATTTAAAGGCGCATTGACGGAACAATTCGTGGCACAACAATTAAAAATAAACCATGAGATATATTATTGGGTTGCTGTCAATGCTACCGCAGAAGTTGATTTTTTGATTCAATGTCAAAATAACATCATTCCTATTGAGGTAAAGGCGGAAGAAAATTTAAAATCCAAAAGCCTAAAAGTTTTCGTAGAAAAATACAAGCCAAATACAGCAATTCGTACCTCTATGAACCCTTTCCGAACACAAGATTGGCTAACAAATATGCCTTTGTATAGTGTGTATGTTATAGGATTAGAATAGCTCGTTTGTAGTCGTTAAGTTTATTAACAGTACGTTTATATTTATTTTCCATGAAAAAAAATCAACATTATATAGCGATTTTACTGCCTTTTTTATGCTTTTTTATTTCCCTAAAAGCGCAATCCCCCTTGACAAATATCTCCGATTTGCCACAATTAACGGACAATCCTATTCACAAAATCGTTACAGACAACTGGGGAACGCTATGGTTAGCTACACAAAAAGGAATTTATCAATATAATGGCTTTGAATGTAATGAAACAAACACACTGATAGACAGCACTTTAGATATATGTATCATAGAATCCCAAGCCTTTTTCTGCACAGCGCACAGTTTATATACTTTTCCTGCTAAATATAAAAAAACTACGGTTCAAAAAATTCAAGATTTCCCGCAAAAGATTAAACAAATCTTGCCCTATCAAAAAGGCATTATTTTGGCATTTGAAGATTCGGGAATGGTATATGTAGCAAAAAATGCCCCCTATAATAAGCTGATTAGCAAAGAAATAAACCTTAACATTCATCATATATGCCTTTGGCAAAATAAGCTATTAGCGGGCAATTACGAAGGGCTATTTGAAATATCTCAAAAGGATAAAAATTGGGTACAAAAACCTTTTTTAGACAGTTTATTTTATCAAAAAGCCATTAAATCTTTCTATAATTTTGAAGATTCTTTATTATTTATCTTGGATTATAATGGAAACATTACGGTATTAGATGCAAAAAATGACATTCAATATCTGCTAAAAATCCCTGAACCTGTGCCGCTAATAAAAGGATTAACCTTTGAAAATCAAGATATTATCTTATTCTCCGACCACGAAATATTGCGCTACTATTTAGACTCAAAATTGTGGTTGCGAAAAGACATCAACAACTTGTACGAAAATGAGGAAGGTTTATTGACAATGGAAAAAGATTGGGAAGGGAATGTGTGGTTTGGCAGCAAAAATAAGGGCTTGTATCGCTATGGCTTATTGGTGGAAAAAATCCCTACAAATGAAGCAAATCCTCAAATTTTTGCGGTGTATGCGCCCTCTTCACACGAAATTTGGTATGCAAATGAAACAGGCATTTTTCGTTTAACTTGGCAAAATGGATTGCCTATTTCCCAAAAAATCAGTTTACAAAGTTCCAAAAAAATCGTTGCAACCTATATTACAGGCGATGCAAAAGGCAATATTTGGATAGGTACTTTTGACAATGGGCTTTATATTTGCAACAAAGAAGCTACTCATATTCAGCATTTTACCACAAAAAATGGTATTTTGAATGACAATATTTTGCATATTTTTTTCCACAAAGAAAGGGTTTGGCTTTCTACATTTGGCGGCGTAAGTGAAGGCAATAATGCTGCATACACTATCGGCAAAAGCATTGATTTTCAGAACTATACACAACAAAACGGATTTAATAGCAATTATACTTATCAAGTTGCCAGCAATTTTGCACAAAACAGCCTATTTTTTGCCACAGAAGGAAAAGGCTGCATACAATTTTCTGAGAACGTTTTTAAGACAATAGCAGCTATTCCGAACAATGAAAATGTATATAGTATTTTTTCCGATGAAGGAAATAACATGTTTTTTTTGACAGAAAAAGACAAATTATTTTGGGGGCAAATACCTGATTTACAAGTTATTGATTTAAGTGAAAGTGGGAAAAAGAACTTCATTTTTGCCCATCTTGATAAAAATGGCGACATTTTATTGGGCTACAAGGAGGGTTTAATTGTGATTGAAAAGGATAATTGGCAGTTTCGGGATTTGGGAAAAAGCTATCTTTTGGGAAAAATAGAGCCGAATATGAACAGTCTTGCCTATTTGGGCGAGCATGGGGTGTTGATTGGCAGCAACAAAGGTTTACTTTTGTATGAATCTGCTCAAAAAAAGCGCATACATCAAGCCAATATTTTCATAGAAAATGTTGAAGTTGAATTAGAAAGTATTGATATTCAAAAAGATAGTATATTTTCTTATGACGAAAATCATTTTATATTTCACTTTGTAGGCGTGTGGCTTACCGAACCCGAAAAGCTAAAATACCGCTATAAATTGATAGGATTGCATCAAAATTGGTTGGAAACCAAAGACCGTTTTGTCAATTTTGCCAAACTTCCAGCAGGCAAATACGCTTTTGTGGTACAGGCTACGATTCACCATAATTTTGAAAATGCAAAAGAGGTTGTTTATACCTTTTACATAAAACCGCCATTTTGGGCAAGTAATGGCTTTATTGTATGCGCTATTTTGAGTGTTATAGGAATATTTTTCGGTATTATTCGTTGGCGAGAATATTCGCTCAATAAGACGGCAAGTATCAAGAAGCAGCAAATGGAAATGGAATTGCAAGTACTTAAAAATCAGATAAATCCGCATTTTTTGTTCAATAGTTTGAATACCTTAGTGGGAATTATTGAGGAATCGCCTAAAGAAGCCGTATATTTTGTGGAACATTTGTCAAGTTTTTATCGCAACATCTTGAAATACAAGGAAATAGACATGATTTCTGTAAAAGAAGAATGGAATATTTTGCAAGAATATTTATATCTTTTGCAAACTCGTTTTCAAGATAATATTACCTTTGACACGCAACTAAAAGAAGCAGATTGGGAGAAAAAAATCCCTGCGTTTAGCCTGCAAATGTTGATGGAAAATGCCGTAAAACACAATGTTATTTCTCGTTCAAAGCCGCTTCATATAAGAATGTGGAGCGATGAGGAGATGTTCATTTTTCAAAATACGTATCAGCCCAAGCAATCCATTCTTCATTCCACAGGCATTGGCTTAAAAAACATTAACAGTCGTTTTGAGTTACTCACACAGCGTGCGATTCGGATTGAGCAAACGGCTACACATTTTCGGGTTTATTTGCCATTAATTTTACCAAAAGAATGAAAAAATTTATTATCATTGAAGACGAGCCTATCGCAGCAAGGCGATTAAAAAATCTGATTTTACAAATAGATGAAGAATATGAATTTGTGGTACATCTTGAAAGCGTAGAAGATGCTGTTAGTTGGTTCAAAACCAATACTTTTCAAGGATTAATTTGCATGGATATTCACCTTGCAGATGGCACTTGTTTCGATATTTTTAATCAAATAGAAATACAATCGCCTGTCATTTTTACCACTGCTTATGAAGATTATATGATTCGTTCTTTTGAAATTTTAGCTATTGCCTATTTGTTAAAACCTATAAAAAAGGAAGAATTAGAAAAAGCTTTGCTAAAATATGAAAAATTAGAGCCACAATTATGGGGAAATCAATACAAAGAATTACAAGAAAATGTAATAAAACAAGTCCCTGTCTTTCTCAAACGTTTGCTTATCAAAATAGGAAATGGCATAAAAGTGATTTCGATTGCAGAAGTAAGCTATTTTTTT
>JAAFHL010000023.1:0-2747 GCA_013298365.1 Bacteroidota bacterium
GGGGCGTATATGTTTATGCGAAAAGAGGCTTTGGAGAAAGTAGGTTATTTGGACGAGGACTTTTTTATGTATGGCGAAGACATAGATTTGTCTTATCGCATCACAGAAGGCGGCTACCAAAATTACTACCTTGCCGATACCAAAATCATTCATTATAAAGGAGAAAGCACTAAAAAAGGCAGTCTTAACTATGTTAAAGTGTTTTATCAAGCAATGATTATTTTTGCTAATAAACATTTTAGTGGCTCGTATCAACGCACATTTATTGCGATGATTCAAATTGCCGTATATTTACGTGCATTTGGCGCAGTCTTATATCGTTTTTGGCAACGTTTTGGCTTTGCTTTGATAGAAACAATATTGTTTTATGCAGCCATTTTTGGGGTAAAGAATTATTGGGAGAAAAACATCAAATTTATCGAAGGTGGTGAATATCCCCCAACTTTTGACTTTGTGGCTGCGCCTATCTACACGCTTGTTTTTACGGCTTTTTTGTGGACAGCAGGTGCATATCAAAAACCTTTTCGCATCAGACCTTTGGTTACTGCCATGTTCGGGGCATTTATTGCCATTGCAACGGTAAGTTATATTTTTCCAAACATCAATTTTTCTCGTGCCATTGTGGGCATTTCTTCGGTTTTGTCGCTATTGATAGCGATTGCCACAAGGGGAATATTAAACTATCGAGAAAAAAAGAACTTCTTTTTCTCCGAAATCTCTCGTAAAAGGGTGGTTATTTTGGCAAATGCAGAAAATGCTGCCCGTATTTTGACTTTTTTGCAAGATGAAATTGAATATCCTACGGAAATTGTAGGACTTATCTCCGATGAAACCACACATTCTGCACAAAACAATATAGACAGATTAGGAACGCCAACACAATTAGCCGAAATCGTGCGTATGTTCGGCATAGATGAAGTTATTTTTTGCAATAAAAGTATCTCTACGGAAACCATTATTTCCTTGATGTCTGACATCCAAGAAAAAGGAATAGAATATAAAATTGTGCCACCTGATACCGACTATATCATTGGTTCTCAATTCATTCACACTGCTCGAAACCAACGAATATTTAGCCCAAATCTCAGTCAAAGTACTTTCAAAAAGCAAAAAAGAAGACTTGATATAGTAGGTAGCTCTTTGTTGTTAGCACTATACCCTATTTCTTTTTTCTGCTACAAAAAACCATTAGCCGCTTTTCAAAATCTCTGGCAGGTTTTGACAGGTAAAAAACATTTTGTGGGCTACATACAAAAAGAGGTTGAAGATTTACCGCCTATACAGGAAGGGATTTTAAACATGAATTTGCGAAAAAGTGATGGCGATGTAGTCCTTAACCCCGAAAATTTAGACAAATACTATGCAAAATCTTACACCTGGGAATGGGATTTAGCCTTGATATTCAGGGGATTAAGGGAAATGGGAAATAAAAATTAGGGTTTTAGTTTTGGCTAAAGCCAAAGCACGATTGAGACAATTATATTATTTCAAAATATCACTTTATTTTTTGTTTGATTTTCACAATCAAATCTTCCGCTTGTTGCTTGTCGTTTGCATCTAAGGCAAGTACTTTGGCTTTTTCGGCAAATTTCAAGGCATTTGTCAAATCACTTTTGCGCATTTTAACATAGCCATATACATAATTGGGATACATCGAAAAAGCATCTAACTCCACCGATTTTTTCGCCCACTCCTCGGCATTTGTCCACAAAGGAGAAATAGGACGAAAGTTTTGAATAATTTCCAGCGCAGTTTTAGCATAATCATTCGCTTTCGGGTAGGCTGTTAGAAACTGTTTTGCAGTTGCAAGGTAGGTGTCTTCTTCTCTTTTTGCTGCCAAAAAAGCCATATCTGCCTGCAAAAGATAATAGTTTTGCGGAAATATCAACTCATTAAACTGCTGCAAAGCCACAATATAATAGCTTTTATATTTTTCCCATTCGCTTGCATTAGGTTTCTTCAAAATAGCTTCTTTATAGGCAAATAAGTGTTTATAAAGGTAGGTTTTTAGTTTTTCTTTGTGTGCAGGAAATTCATTGGCATGGTTGAGAAGATATTGATATTCAGGTGTTTGTATATCTGTGATATAGTTTTGTACGATTTCCCATTGTGGAGGAAACAGCCATTCTTTTGGCGGGAATTGTGCCAAAAAACGCTGCACAACATGCTTAGCGGAATCCTTATAGTCGCTGTGTTTGGGGATTGTGGCTATATATTTTTGGAGCAAAACGCTATTTTTAGGATTCTTTTCATAGTTATATTTTTCTTCATGGAATTGAATGGCAGTTTTAGCATTTCGTAGCAAAAAAGCAGCATCTACATAGCTTGTATAACTCCACAATGTCTGCCCTGCTTGATTCAAAATAAGCAAATGTGGATAAGTAGGTACATGATAATATTTCACCCATTCGGCTTGCTTATCGGCATCTATATGTATGGAAATGAAATGTTTATTAAAAAAACGCCCTAAAGAATCATCTGTAAAAGTTCCTTTTTCCAACATTTGGCAAGGGCGGCACCAAGTTGCGCCAAAATCTATAAATACAAATTTATCGCTAACTTTGGCACTTTCAATTGCTTGCAAAGGCGTTTGCGCCACAAAAGTAATACCTTGTGCCAATAAAAGATAAGGAATCCATGAAAAAAAATAAACGAAAATACGCATTATTTAGGACAAATTATTGCTTTGATTTACGAAAAAACGAGACCGATAATTGTCTCCGCCATCAAAAGATGCTAAACAAAAA
>JAAFHL010000023.1:2757-9456 GCA_013298365.1 Bacteroidota bacterium
AATATTCCCATGAATGTCTGTGATAGTATAGGCATAGTCTGCGTCTTTTGCGCCAATAATATTGAGCAAAAAAGAGCTTTTTCCTTCTTCAAAATAAAAATGAAAATAGGTAGAAAAGCCTTCATTAAAGCTATTTTTGCGGTTTTGTGGGAGATTCATCTCTTGATAGTTGATAAGATGCAAAACGGTATTTGTCATAACTTTTTTGTTAAAAAGTGGTAAAAGTGAAGATATACCTAATTATTTAACAAATAGAATACCAAAAGAAATGGCACACAATAAAGTGCCGATTACAACTCTTCAAACTCCACATCTTCAGCAAAATCAACGGCTTTCGGCGGTTGCTTACGAGGCGTATGTGTCTTTTCGGAAGTTACATGTATCTTGTCATCTTGATATACGCTTTCTTGAAAAGGTCCCGTATAATTTTTTTGATATGCTTGGTTTTGCTTATCCATCTGATTGACCATTTTTTTGGCAATGGCTTTGATAAAAAAAGCAGCATTATAGTTCTTAAAAGTGCGAAGCACCCAGATAAAAATGAATAAAAACAGGAAAAATTTTAATATTAAGCCCACGAAATAAAATATAAAAAGTGGAAAATGAATGTTTTATGCGTAATTATGATGTCGAACTTGCTGCCGTACCTACCTTTTTTCCTGCATTTGCCAAGATTTTTTCATAATACCTTTCATACAAAGGCGAAATCTGCTCAATAGCGAATTTCTCTGCCTGCATACGTGCATTTTGCGAAAAAGTTTGCCAAATCTCTGGGGTACTTAGGATATACAAAGCGTTTGCTGCCATGCAATCTACATCGCCTACGGTACAACAATACCCTGATTTGCCTTGATTTATCACTTCGGGTAAGCCGCCCGCTTCGGAAGCAATAACAGGCACGCCACAAGCCATTGCTTCAAGGGCTGCTAAACCAAAACTTTCGCTTTCGGAAGGCAGTAAAAACAAATCGCCTACAGAATAAATTTCTTCCACAGCATCTTGTCCCCCCAAAAAATACACGCTGTCTTTAAGTTTCAACTCCCTTACCAAATCTTCTGCACTTTTGCGTGAAGGACCATCACCTACCATAATTAGTTTTGAGGGTATCTTTTCCGCAACTTTGGCAAAAATCCCAATCACATCTTCTACCCTTTTGACCTTGCGAAAATTGGAGGTATGAATCAAAATTTTCTCGCCATTACCTGTGAGCATCTTACGAAAATGGTCTTTTTGATGTCTATGAAAACGCTGTGTATCCACAAAATTAGGAATTACCTCAATATCTCTTGACACATTAAAGCTCTGATAGGTTGCTTCTTTGAGAAATTCTGACACAGCAGTAACCCCATCACTTTGATTGATAGCAAAACTTACCACAGGCTCAAAACTACTGTCTCTGCCCACAACCGTAATATCTGTGCCATGCAAGGTAACAATTATAGGCACATTTATGCCATACGTATGGAGAATTTGCTTTGCCAAATACGCCACAGATGCGTGTGGCAGGGCATAATGCACATGAAATAAATCTATTTTATGATACCTCGCCACATCTACCATCGTACTTGCCAAGGCACTTTCGTAGGGGCGTGTCTCAAATAGTGGATAATCGGGTGTGCGCACCTCATGATAAAAGATATTTTCCGAAAATAAATCTAAGCGAATGGGGCGGCTATAGGTAATAAAGTGAATATTATGCCCTTCCGAAGCCAATCGTTTGCCAAGTTCGGTAGCAATCACGCCACTTCCCCCGTAGGTAGGATAACAGACAACGCCTATATTCATAATGAGAGACTGGAATTAGAATTTCAAATAAGTATTATATTCATTTGCTAGACTGATATAATCGTATTTTAACTGAAAAAGTTTAGCAAAGGTACAAGTTTTTGGGGTAAAAAAAAAGCTATTTGCTATAACATAACTAATGTCTTTCTGCTAAACTATTTATACATGGTTCAAAAGAAAAGCAAGGGTGGCAAGCATAAACTTCTTACAAGTATGGTTCTACACTGATAGCTAAAAGTAGGGCTTATCTGTAATTATAATAATATTCATACAAAAACGGACAAAGGTTTCCCCTTGCCCGTTTTTGGAATATCTCACATAAATAAATTACTTATCTCATAAGCGTAACATTCCCTTTTTTGACAATTTCCTTCCCTTGTGCATCTTTCATTTGGACGGCATAGAAATAGACACCTGCGCTACAAGGTGCGCCATTTTCGTTATTTCCGTTCCAAGTTTGTATAGGGTTTTGGGTAATGAAAACCCGATTTCCCCAACGGTCGAAGACTTGGAAATGGTCGAGTTTCATGTTGCCATATTCTACCACAAAGTCATCATACTCACCATCATTGTTTGGTGAGAAAATGTTGGGAATGAAGTCCGTAGGCTGTCCAGAGACGAATAAGGTGTATGCAGCCGAGTCTTTGCAACCAAAAATATCTTCGATAAACATGCTTACAGTAAAGTAGCCAGAATCTACATAAATATAGCTTGGATTTTGCAAAATAGAATTGCCTACATTATCGCCAAAGTCCCAAGCCCAAACTGCACCACTGATGCTTTTGTCTGCAAAAACCACTAAATCGCCTGCGTGTGGCGCAAGGGGTTCATACACAAATTCTGCCACAGGATTGGGGTGAATTTGTACCAAAATGTTGGTAGAAGTCGCTGAACCACAGTTATTTGAGCGAACTACTTGATAGCTTCCTGATGTAGAAATGCTAATAGGATTGCTACTATTTTGGAGTGAAACGCCATTCAATAACCAATCAATATTGCCATCTCCTGTTGCGGTCAAAGTTACCGTTTCGCCTTCACAAGCATTTGTATTTGTGGGTAAAATATCGGCAGAAGGTGCAGGATTTACCAGCAAAATATTCGCTTCAGATGTGTCCGAGCAACCCACTTGATTCACATTAGAATAAGCAATGACTTGATAATTGCCTGCTTGCTGCGCAATAAACGTATTGCCCGAAGAGGTCAAGTTTCCATTGAGCAGCCACATATAGGAATTGCCGCCTGTTGCAGTAAAAGTAGTCATTGTTCCTTCGCAAATGGTGGTCGTTCCTCCGGGCGTGATGATTGCTACAGGTGCAGCCGTTGTTGTGATGGTTACACTTGCCGAAGCATTACAAGCCCCATTTACCACATCTGTAACCATAGCTGTGTAAGTACCTGCTAATAAGCCTGTTGCCAAAGCTGTATTTTGCGGCGGATTGCTATTCCATTCATACACATAATTGCCCGAACCACCTGTTGCAGAAACGATTGCAGTGGCATTTGCTTGCTCACAAGTGGAATTATTGACCACCGTTGCACTAACAACAATTGGATTTGGTTGTGTGAGTGTTACCGTTGTAAATTGTGTATCTACACAAGCAGGTGCATTGGCATCTATCACAAAAACAGTGTAAGTCCCTGCAGCTAAGCCTGTTGCAGTTGCTGTAACTTGTGGTGGAATCGTGAGCCAAGAATAATTGTACAAACCTGTTCCACCAGTTGCATTGACGATTGCTGAACCATTTGCAAAACCATTGCAGGTAACTTGCGAAAGCACATTTGCGCTCAATGTTATTGCAGGTGGCGACGTTACCGTTACATTGAAAGAACAAATAGATGTATTTCCTACGGCATCGGTCGCTGTGTAAGTTACAGTCGTTGTGCCTACTGCAAACAAGTCGCCTGAATTAAAATTGCTGGTCAAAGTAAATCCCGAACAGTTGTCACTTGCACTTGGCATGTTCCATGTTACGGGCGTTGAGCAACCTTGTGTGGCTTGCTGTGTGATATTGCTTGGACAAGCTGTAATTACAGGTGCTTCTGTGTCTGAAACCGTTACCGTAAAGCTGCAAATACTGCTATTTCCGCCTGCATCTACGGCTGTATATTGAACGGTAGTTATGCCAATGGGGAAAAGTGCGCCATTTGCCAAGCCTTGTGTTTGTCCAAACGAAGCCAAAGTACAGTTATCGCTCGCAGTCGGATTTGTCCAAGTAGCGATTGCGCCACATTGTCCTGCATTGTTTGTAAGTACAATATTGCTTGGGCAACCTGCAATCACAGGTGCGACATTGTCGCTTACAGTTACTGTAAAGGAACAAGTTTCTGTATTTCCATTTGCATCAGTTGCCAAATAAGTTACGGTTGTTGTGCCAAGTACGAAAAGTGTACCATTGGAATTTCCTGCGGTTTGAGTAATGGTAGCTCCTGCACAGTTGTCTGTAACCGTTGGTGTAGTCCAGTTTGCGACTGCGCTACATGCCCCTGTTGCTGCTGTGAGGTTGATATTGGCAGGGCAACCCACAATTGTAGGTGCTAAGTTGTCTATTACCGTAACCGTAAAGGAGCAAACTACGCTATTTCCTGCCGCATCTGTGGCGGAATAAGTTACCGTTGTTGTGCCAAGTGGGAAAAGTGCGCCATTTGCCAAACCTGCGGTTTGTGAGATACTTGCGCCCGCACAGTTGTCAGAAACACTTGGATTTGTCCAGTTTGCCACTGCGCCACATTGGTTTGCGGCTGCATTGAGATTTAGGTTTGCAGGGCAGTTTGCAATCACAGGATTTTCGGTATCATTAACCGTTACCGTAAAAGAACAAGTGGCTGTATTTCCGCTTGCATCAGTGGCTGTGTAGCTCACATTTGTTGTTCCCACAGGGAAAAGTCCCCCATTTGCTACCCCTGCGGTTTGTGTGATAATGCCATTTGGACAATTATCGGTAAAAGTAACATTCGCCCAACTTACGTTTGCGCCACAAATATTGGCATCATTGCTGACCACAATATTCGCAGGGCAGTTGGTGATGACAGGATTTTCGGTGTCATTGATTGTAACCGTAAATGTACAAGATACCGTATTTCCCCCTGTGTCTGTAACATCATAACTTACATTTGTTGTACCAATCGGGAAAAGTCCGCCATTGGCAACGCCCGAAGTTTGTACAATATTAAAGGTACAATTATCGGTAACCAAAAGTGGAGTCCAGTTTACGATTGCGCCACAGACATTTGCATCATTATTTTGGCTAATATTGGCAGAACAGTTTGTGATAACAGGCGGCACATTGTCAATGACTGTTACGGTAATTGTATCAGCTCCTACACAACCTGCGCCATTTGTTACCGTTGCAATGAAATCGGCTGTGCTATTTGCAGTAAAAACCTGCCCATTTCCATTTGCCCCCAAAGGAATCGAGGACCAAGAATAGCTATTCCAACCTGCACCTGCATCTAAATCTACACTTGCACTAGGACAAAAAGTAGTTGAACCGCTTGGGGTAATCGTTACGACAGGATTTGTATTTAAGCCAATCGTAAGGGTATCAATATTTTGACAACCATTTGCATCTATCACCCCTACGCCATACGTAGCAGGGCTATTGACAAGTTGTGTTTGTGCATTGCCAAGCGTATTTAAGGGCAGTTGAAACCAACTATATGCCACATAACCTGCACCTGCGTCCAAAGTCGTAAATGAACCTGCACAAATCGCTGTGGCTGTGCCTGTTATGTTCGGTGTGGGAAGCGGATTGATGGTTACAAGGGTGGAAGTAGTATCCGCACAATTGTTGGCATTTGTTACAATTAATTGATATGTGCCACTTGCAGAAGCCAAAACTGTTTGCGTATTCGCTGTTCCCACAGGCGTTGTCCAGTTGTAGGTAGCAAAACCTGCCCCTCCATCTAAGTTGGAAATAGTGCCTTGACAAACAGTGGTTGTGCCTGAGATATTTGCCGTAGGAGAAACGACTTCGCTAAGATTGATTGTTCCTACCGCAGCACAACCCAAGTTTGTGGTAATTTGGTAGGTGAAAGAAGTCGCACCAGAAAAAGCAGCATCTGGAACAAAAGTGATGCTACCTGTGGCAAAATCTGCGGTTGCATTTCCCACACTAAACGCAGGATAAGACAATAATTGCAAACTATTAATGCCTGTACCTGTGTCATTTCCCAATACATCAAAGGTAATAACGCCTTGATTATCACAGATATTCACTACATCTGTTACCGCAATCGGTGTAGTGCCATTGGTAACTTCACGCACCATAATATCATCTATTGCCATATCATAGCCCAAAGCCCCAAAATTTTGGTTAAATAGAGACAAATGCACAAGTCCACCCGCACCACTGTTAAACTGAATCCCCTCATAATGCCATTGTTCATCTTCGGGAATAGAAGCGGAATTGCCTAAGATTGAGCCATTTGCCTCAAAACGGAAAACAGGATTTACATAACCTGTTCCACTTGGCACAAGATTCATAAAATGCGCTCCAAAACAATAAGTTGTGTTGGGCAAAAGCGTTACATCTACCCCCCAAATTTCGGCAGAAAGCCCTACGGGAAAATCCACCAACATCATATTGCCTGTGCCTGTCGTATGGTCTGCAATATTTGGCGACCAAGTATTATTACAATCAGGTGTGCCTGTTTCTACCGCAAAATCGTATTGACACAAAATATTTTGTCCTGTTGTGCCATTCACACACACGCTATTGCCCAAATCGCAATCGTAATAATCATACGAACTGCTAAAATTGCCAAAAGGGGTAGCAACATTAAAATTCTCAAAATCGCCATCTACAATCAAGTTGGTCAAATAGCAACCTGTGGTCGTATTACAAGGTACAGCAGGATTACAAGTTCCTGCCGTAGCCACAACCGGCAAAGCACAGCCATTTGCATCTGAAACCG
>JAAFHL010000023.1:9467-22912 GCA_013298365.1 Bacteroidota bacterium
ATGTACCTGTGGGAATCGCATTTGAAGTGAAAGTACTCCCTGAAAATGAGCCTGTTGTACCAGAAACCGTATAAGCCCCCGTTCCCCCTGTAACATCAAATGAAACCACATAAGTCGTTCCATTTATCGCACAAGTTTCTATATAATTCGACATCACCATCATAGAAGGCTCAGTCAGTGTAATTGTATCTGTCGCAGTACAGTTGTTCACGTCTATCACAGCAACATTATACGTACCTGCCGCAGCAGAAAATGTATTCCCTGCTTGATAAGTTCCGCCTCCATCTATGCTGTATTGATAGCCCCCGTTTCCGCCTGATGCTGTGATGGTGATTGTCCCATTGCCACCGTTGCATAGGATAGAAGATGATGCGGCGGTAGCAATTAAGGTGTTTGGTTCAGTAACTGTAATAGAATTGACAATGCTACAGCCATTTGCATCACTTATATAACAAGTATAAACGCCTGCAATCAAGCCTGTTGCGCTTGCAGTATTTTGACTTGGATTTGTATCCCATGAGTAGGTATAATTAGGCGTTCCTCCCGAAACACTCACGCTTGCAGTACCATTGCTGTTTCCATAACAAGTTGCTGGTGTTTGTCCAATGCTTGATGAAAGTGCCGAAGGTTGCGAAAGTGTTACACTCCCTGTTCCTGTACAGTTATTCGCATCAACAACCGTTAGCGTATAAGTTCCTGCGGCAACATTTGTAGCTGTTGTTCCATACTGAGGGGGAATCGTATTCCACGTATATGTGTAGCCTGCTGTTCCGCCCGAAGCAGAGCCTTGCAACGAACCTGTTCCGCCATTACAAGCGATAGGGCTAAGCATAGATGCGGCAGCAACAACTGCACTCGGTTGTGTAATCACAACAGAAGTAGCAGATGTACAGTTATTTACATCTGTGATAGAACAAGTATAAGTACCAGCACCTACTGTAAATGTATTAGCTGCTTGGAGTGTTCCTCCATTTATACTATATTGATAGCCTGGTGTGCCGCCACTTCCTGTAATCGTAATGGTACTTGTTCCGCCATTACACAAAATAGGTGTAGCAGAAGCGTTTATGCTAACAGGGTTTGTAGGTTGCGAAACAGTAATACTCGTGTTTACAGTACAGTTATTCGCATCTCGTACGGTAATGGTATAAGTCCCTGCGGCTACATTAAATACATTGCTCGCTTGATATGTTCCGCCATTCAAACTGTATTGATAGGCAGGTGTGCCGCCACTTGCATTTACCGTAACGTTTGTTGTGCCTCCATTACATAAAACAAATCCTGCGTTTGCGCTTGCTGCCAAACTCGTAGGTTGTGTAACATTTACAGGAACGGTAGTGCTACAAGCGGCATTTGCTGCATTTATAACCGTAATTGTATAGTTACCTGCGGGGATATTGCTAAATGTGTTTCCCGAAAGAGAACCTACATTTGGGCTGATGGAATAATTGTAACTAGTTGCTCCTGTTGCAGTTACGGGTATTGAGGTTGTTCCTCCATTACAAGCGATAATACCAGGTGTCGCACCTGCCGTAATGGTACAACCACAAGAAAGCCCTCCAGCGGCTGTGCCACTTGGGGTGAGATTAATATTTGTATTTACATTACAATAATTACTTACCAAAAGCAGGTAATATTGTCCAGGAACTGTATTTGCAATATCCGCAGTCTCTATTGATGCCGTAGTATAACTACAATCAATTGTGGGAGACGTAGGGATATAACAAGGAACAGTAGAAAATGGTCCCCATAATGCAAAATCAACGTCACAACTCGAAGATATGGTATAGGTAAGACTACCTGCTGTTGTAGGTTGAATGAGATAATAATTAGGGCTAAAGGTAGCCAATAGACAACTGGCCGACCCCACACTTGTGGTACTTCCTATAAAAGGGACACTTGTTGCATTACATAAGTTAATGGGATTGACACTACAAGGCGGAGGCGTACAACTAATGGTCGCTACCCAGCCTGCGTTATTGATAATAGCATCTGAAGTAAAGTTGATGGTAATACAGCCTGAAGTGCCTACTAAAGTGTTAGGAATTGGAGTACCAGTAAAAGTAGCCAAACTTGGCGCACCAGTATTTGCACCATTGTAGGCGTACAAATAGTCATAACCATTTTCTATATCAAAAGTCGTAAAGGTAATATAAATCGGCTGCCCTGGAGTAGGATTACAAAATGTCATGGTGAGATTGGTATTTGCAGGATAGTTTCCTGTACCCCCATTGTCATAAAATGTGCCTGAGCAAGTGCTAACCGTTGTATTCGACATGTTATAGGTTTGCGCAGATAAGTGCCAAATCCCTAACAATATGTAAGTAATGAGAAGTATATTTTTTAGCATAAATAAAAGATATAATGAATGAAAATAGCCTGAAATAAATTTATTGTGTTTGAATTTTCAAGCGATTGCCTGTTAAAATGAGATGTAAATTGGGATACACATCTTGCGCCGCAGCATGATTGTTAGGACTGATTTGTTTTTGGTAATTAACCCAAAGTTCTTGCCCCGAAAATAATTCTATGAGATAATTTGTGCCGTCTACAGGGATTTGCCGTCTCACATCTGTGTAACGATAAAAATCCATATCCAACTCTGCCATAGCGGTATGGCAAGGCGTGTTTTGAACTTCTATCCCGTTTTCCAATACTCGAAAATGAGACTTACTTTGTGCCTGTACAGGTATAAAACAAAGCATTAATAATGAAAAGAACAAGCAGAATAATAGCCATTTAGCTTTTTGCATAGTGAAGCGAATATATTAGTAATGAACACGATAAGTTTTTCGGGGGTAAATATAACCATTTTCTCATTTCATGCATAAAAATATTCCTTTTTGACTAAAAAAATATAATAGTTTGGAATTTCATTTTTAGCAAAAATTTAAAAAGGCACTTTATCCCATATTAAAAGGCAAAATTTTATGGTATCTAATTTACAAAATCTGCATTATAAACCATAATTACTGGAAACTACGGAAAACTAATAAGGTGTGTCATTGCGAGCTTATTTTTTGTCAAATTTCGTAACGAAGTGGAGAAATTTGGCAAAAAATAAGCGAAGCAATCGTACCATACTTGAGGGACAATGTGGATAAGCGTAGCTCGTTCAACATGGTACGATTGCTTCGCCGCTATTTTGGGGTATTTTTCTTCGCTCCGCTACGAAAAACACCCCAAAATAGCGGCTCGCAATGACACGATTCCCTCAATGATTAGTTTTCCGTAGTTCTTAGTAATTATAAAATAAAGCACCTGTTTGAAAATATTAATGCCTTGATTATCAAAGTTTTATTTCATTTTTAATTTTACATTTTTCATTTTTCATTACTAAGTTATATATTTGCATTTTAAACTAACAATTTTTCTTTTTTATGAAAAAAACACTTTTGCTGTTGATATGCAGCAGCTTTCTTTTTGGATTGTGGGCGCAGCAGCCTACAGATGCGATTCCATTTGACAAGAGTATCCGCACAGGCACGCTCGAAAATGGCATGAAATATTTTATCAAGAAAAACACAAAACCTGAAAATCGAGTAGAATTGCGCCTTGCAGTAAATGTGGGGGCAACCATGGAAGACGATAATCAGCAAGGACTTGCGCATTTTTGCGAACATATGGCGTTTAATGGTTCTGCCCATTTCAAAAAAAATGACTTGGTTAATTATTTGGAGTCTATCGGCACAAAATTTGGTCCGCATCTCAATGCTTATACCAGTTTTGACGAAACGGTGTATATGATTCAATTGCCTACCGATAAGGAAGAAATTTTAGACAAAGGTTTTCTTGTTTTGGAAGATTGGGCAAGTGGTTTAGCATTTGATAATGAGGAAATTGACAAAGAAAGAGGCGTTGTTGCGTCAGAAAGAAGATTGGGCTTAGGGGCAGACTCACGCATGTTTGATAAGACTTTTCCTGTACAAATGAAAGGTTCTCGTTATGCGGAAAGGTTGCCTATCGGAAAATTAGAAGTCTTGGAAAAATGCTCGTATGAAACGCTAAAAAGTTTCTACAAAGACTGGTATCGCCCTGATTTGATGGCAGTTGTGGTTGTAGGCGACATTGATATGGATAAAACAGAAAAGACGATTAAAGAACGTTTTTCCAAAATTGCGAAAACAAAAAATCCTCGTCAGGTCAAAAGTTTTGAAGTGCCAGACCATGACAAGCCACTTGCTGTAGTTGCTACCGATAAAGAAGCAAGTTATAACAAAGTAGAACTCATTTTTAAGCACCCTGTAAAAGCCACCAAAACCTTAGAAGACTGGCGCAGAAGTTATGTAGCTGCTTTATGCAATCAAATGTTGCAATCTCGTTTTGAGGAATATTCTCAACTTGCTAACCCTCCGCTAACTTACGGATATTCAGGCTATTCTGAACTTGTACGCAGCAAAAGTGCCTTTAATATGATTGGCATAACCAATGATAAAAATATTGTGCTTTGCCTCGAAACCTTATTCAAAGAATGTCAAAGCCTGAAACAATTTGGCTTTACCAAATCAGAATTGGACCGTGCCAGAAAAGTACTGCTCAAACAGTCTGAACAAAGCTATGCCGATAGAGACAAAACTGAATCGGGAAATTTGACGTGGGGAATCGTTTATAATTACCTAAACAACGACCCTTTGCCAGGTATTGAGAATGAATATAATTTCGCCCAAAAAACCATTCCAAGCATTTCTATCAAAGATGTGAATGAAATGGTACAAAAATGGATTACAGATGGCAAAAACATGGTGATTTCTGTTTCTGCTATCGAAAAAGAAGGACTAAGATTGCCCAAAGAAGAGGAGATTTTAAAAATGTATGAAAATTCTAAAACACTTAAACTAACGCCTCGTGCCGAAGAAGAAGCTAATTTGACCTTGATGACAAGCAAACCCAAAGCAGGAATCATTGCGGGCATTCGGGAATTGCCCAACTTAGGCATCACGATTGTGGTATTTGAAAACGGGGCAAAAGTGGTGTTAAAACCTACGAATTTCAAAAATGACGAGATTTTGTTTAGCGGTTTTAGCTTGGGCGGCAGCTCTTTGTGTAACATAGAAGATGATATGACGGCAGATATGGCAGCAGAAATTGTAACAAATTCGGGACTTGGCAACCTTTCTCAAACTCAATTAATGCAATTTTTGAATGGTAAAGATATAGCCATGTCCATGTATATTGGTGAAACAAATGAAGGCTTGTCTGCTAGCAACTGGGCAAATCGTTGTAGCCCAAGCGATTTAGAAACGGCTTTGCAAATGCTTCATATTTATTTTACAGAGCCTAAAATAGATAAAAATTCTATGCTTTCTGTGATAGAAAAAAACAAGTCTTTTTTAGAAAATAAATATGCCGACCCCGAAAGTGTCTTCGCCGATTCTATTCAGTGCATTATGGACAACTATCACCCTCGCCACCGTCCTGTTACAGCAAAACGCTTGGATACCGAAATCAACATGGCGAAAATTTTGCCTATTTTCAAAGAAAGATTCAATGCCAGCGATTTTATGTTTTTGATGGTGGGCAATTTTGATGTCGAAAAAATTAAGCCTTTATTATCTGCCTATATTGGCAGCATACCTGCAAGACCTGTGGCAGAGCAATTCAAAGACATTGGCGTTACGCACCCCAAAGGCGTTATTGCTCGCACCATCAAAAAAGGAACTGAACCCAAAAGTAGCGTTCACCTCGAATTTAAAGGCACATTTGAATACAGCCGCCAAAATCGTTTGCAATTCCAAGCCCTGATGGGTGTGCTTTCTATCAAATTGCGTGAAGCAATCAGAGAAGATAAAGGGGGTGCATATGGGGTGCAGGCGTATAGTTATATGACACGTTTTCCCAAAGGTGAATATACAGCGGTTGTGGAATTTGGTTGCGACCCTGCACGTGTAGAAGAATTGAAAGCGGCTGCGATTGCCGTTATTAAGAAAATCCAAGAAGAAGGTGCGGAACAAATAGACATTGATAAAGTGAAAGAAACGAAACGCAGAGAGTTAGAAGTTTCCTTCAAAGACAATAATTTTTGGATAGGCAATCTGACTTCCAATTTCTTGAATGGCGATGATGTGTCTGATTTTGAGTCACCTGATAGATTATATGCCTATATTGCTGAAATGCAAGCAGATAACTTTCAGGAATTAGCCAAAAAATACTTTAATTGGGAAAACTACACAACTTTTGTGTTGTTGCCAGAGAAATAATATCAAAGTAGTCGTTTAATTACTTCCCTGTTTAGTGGAGACACCAAACAGGGAAAAAAGTCCTAATTTGCGAAAATCTGCGTTTTATATCTGTGTAAATCTGCGAGAACCTATCAAAATGGTTGGAAATTGTATAAAATTGAAAAAAAGTTATAATTCTTTTTGTCAGTCTCATTTTTTCTTCCTTATTTTGCACTCCCAAAGCGGAAATAGGCTTTTCAAGTGCTGTTTGCTTCGCAAAAAGCCGCCTACGAAACTTGGCTAATCATTTTTTAGAAAAATTGATATGTACGCAATCGCAAATATTGCTGGAAAGCAAGTAAAGGTTGAAGCTGGCAAGAAGTTTTATGTAGATTTATTGCATCACTCTCCTGGTTCTGAGGTTTCCTTTGAAGAAGTTATGTTGCTTGACAATGATGGAACAATTTCCCTTGGAAAGCCATTTATTCCTGGAGCAAGTGTAAAAGCAACTGTTGTAGCGCAGGTAAAAGGACCTACCATCATCGTGTTCAAAAAGAAAAGAAGAAAAGGATATGCGAAAAAGAATGGACATCGCCAACAATATACGCAAATCCAAATTGATTCTATCGTAATGTAATTCTCATTCTTCGTGCTTTGATTATTCAAAATCAGCGCATTTACCTTTCATTCTTAATCAAAAAAAATCATGGCTCATAAAAAAGGTGTCGGTAGTTCCAGAAACGGTCGTGAATCGGCAGGTCGTCGTCTTGGCGTAAAATTATATGGCGGTCAAACAGCTATCTCTGGCAATATTATTATTCGTCAAAGAGGTACTTTGTTTGCAGTAGGTGAAAATGTAGGACTTGGGAAAGACCATACAATATATGCTTTAACAGATGGTGTAGTTACTTTTTCTAAAAAGCGTGTAAATCAAAAAGAAAAAACTTTTGTAAGTGTATTACCTGCATAATTTTGCCTCCTCAACAAATCTGTTCTTTATCAAAAGACAGATTTGTTGAAAAAAAATGAAGTTTTTTTTGGTAAGTTCTTAAAAAAGACTTAATTTTGCACCACAATTAGAAACAAGCAGAAGTAGCTCAGTTGGTAGAGCACCACCTTGCCAAGGTGGACGTCGCGAGTTCGAGTCTCGTCTTCTGCTCTTTGATTCTTCAAAGAGTAAGATTTTTTGACATAAGCAGAAGTAGCTCAGTTGGTAGAGCACCACCTTGCCAAGGTGGACGTCGCGAGTTCGAGTCTCGTCTTCTGCTCTAAAGCCGTTTTGTGAACCTCACGAAACGGTTTTTTTATGCGGTTTATACACAGGATTTCTATGTTAAACAATCTTCTTTTTCATCTCATATACAGCATTCTCTACTTGTTGAGTTTGCTGCCCTTTGCTGTTTGGTACTTAATCAGTGATGTCCTCTTTTTTCTTCTGTATCATGTTATAGGTTATCGAAAAAAATTGGCTTACGAAAACTTGAAAAGAAGTTTTCCAGATAAAACAGAAGCAGAAATAAAAGCCATTCATAAAGCCTTTTTTCATCATTTGTGCGAATTAGTGGCAGAGTTTTTCAAAGAAATGACCATGTCTAAGGATACCTTTTCCCAAAGAATGAAAGTTTTAAACCCTGAAGTTTTTGCAGAAATTGCCCAAAAAGACAAAGGTGTTTTGATGCTTGCCACACATTTTGGCAACTTTGAATGGATGACAACCATGACAGATATGGCTTCTTCGGTTACTTGTTATGGCATATATTCTCCGTTAAAAAATCCTGTGGCAGAACGACTTGCGCTCAAAACTCGGGAAAGATGGGGCGGAAAATTGTTGGCAGCAAAAGATGCGATTCGTAATTCTTTAGCGAAATTAGACGAAAAGTGTATCATTGGTTTTGTCTGCGACCAAACGCCAAGTCGGAGAGAACAGTTGTATTTTACGCATTTTCTCCATCAAACAACAGCCGTACATGATAGATTTGCGCATTTGGTGTTGCAAAAAGCGGCTGACACCTATTTTGTACATGTCAATAAAGTGAAAAGGGGGCATTATACGGTGAAATATGAACGAATTGAGCTACAAGATTTTTTGCCTTATTCTGTGGAAAACGCCCAAAAACTCACCGATTTTTATACCGAAAAAGTAGAAAAAATGATATGCGAGCAGCCTGAAATTTGGCTGTGGACGCATCGCCGTTGGAAACATAGCCCAAAAGAGACGGATATTTTGTCTGCCAAGCTCTCGCAAATTTCCGCAGATGGAGGGAGATAGCGCAGATATGAACTTATTTATTAATATTTTGTTTCATTTTTAGTTTGCAAAATCATTGATAACTTTCAATTCTCAACTTTCCACTTTCAACTTATTTCATGGATTCACTCACACAAATTGTATTAGGAGCTGCTGTAGGCGAGGCGGTTATGGGGCGAAAAGTAGGCAATAAAGCCGCACTTTGGGGCGCAATTGCAGGGACAATTCCTGATTTAGATGTCATTTTTTCGCCCTTCATGTCCGAACTTTCGGGCTTGGTTTTTCATAGAAGTTTTACCCATTCTATGTTTTTTGGCATTATTTTTGGACCACTTTTAGGCTGGCTTATTTATAAAAAAATATATAAAGAAAAACAAGGAACGTTGCGAGACTGGCAATGGCTGGCGTTTTGGGGCTTGTTTACGCACCCTATTTTGGATTGTTTTACAAACTGGGGAACACAATTTTTCTATCCTTTATCCAATTATCGAGTAGCTTTCAACACGATATGTGTAGTGGACCCCATTTATACACTGCCTTTTGCCTTTTTTCTCGTTATTGCCCTTTTTCTAAGAAAAGAAAGTGCATGGAGAAGTCGTTGGAATACAACAGGTTTGGTACTAAGTACGATGATTATGGGCTTAACTTGTATTAATAAAATGTCGGCAGAAGCTGCTTTTCGTACCACATTGAGAGACCAAGGTAGCAGCAGAGTGCGTATGACAACCCAAGTTTTCCCCCTAAATCTGCTTTGGTTTTGTGTGGCAGAAGAACCTTCGGGCTATAGAATTGGCTATTATAGTTTGTTTAGCAATCCTAAAGATATATGTTATCAATATATCCCCAAAAAGCACGCCCTTGCCGATAAATACAAAAATCCAGAGACTATGGAAACCTTAAAATGGTTTAGCAATGGCTATTATTCTTTGGAAGAAAAAAAAGACACGATTATTTTCCACGATTTGCGATTTGGCTTGGTAAATTTGGAAGATACCACCCAAAAACCGCCTTTATATGCGTTTAATATTTTGCTCCCCAACAAAGAAGGTGCAGACATACATCAACAAGAGCCGCCAAAAGTGGAGATGGATTTGGTAAAAAAGGCTTTGGGCATTTTGTGGGACAAATCTTGGCATAAAAAGTCGTTTTGTAATGGGGGGAAATGATAGGCAAAATGAGTTTTTTTAGCAAATTATAATAAAAATCATAAAAAAATGTTATAAATATCCCATTTATTTATAATTTTGTAGCCATGAATTGGCAAATACTTTTTGATACATTAGGATATACCTCTCAAAATGGTCTTTTTTATTTAACGAAAAAAGAGACTTGGGAAGACTTATTGCCTAAAAGAATTGGAGATATAATCGAAAACAAGCTAAAACCATATGCTTTTTTTATTTTTCAAAACGAACCTTTAATCCTTTTTTTCGATAATCCTGAAAATGAAACCATTTTATTTGAACAATGTTGGAATTTTAATCAATCTCCCATTATTTTTATTTCAAGAGGAGAAACAGAAATAGAAATCTATAATGGATTTAATCTTGTTAATAAAAAAAGATTAGAAAAATTAGGAGGCGATGAAATTAAGCATGATTTTGACTATTTCAAAGTTGTAACAGGGGAATCATGGGAAAAATATGCGGATTGTTTTAAAGCAGAAAAACGGATAGATAGTTATTTATTAAAAAACATAAAATCCCTTAGAACAATTTTAAAAAAGAACATCAAAGATAAGCCTGCCAATTTTCTAATAGGAAGAATCGTATTTATTCGTTATCTCATTGATAGAGAAGTCTATATAACTTTTAAAGGAGAAAAAAAGAAATGGACAAATGAAGCTTTATGCCAACTTTTATCTTCAAAAGAAGACATTTATCGCTTCTTTGAAGAAGTTTTGAGGGGGAATTTATTTCCTATAGAAGCCGTTGAAAACGAGATAAAAGATAATGATTTGCAGCCTATTGTCCATTTTTTACGAGGTAATGAATTAGAAAAAGGTATTATCTCCATGTTTGATGTCTATGATTTTTCCATTATTCCCATTGAGTTAGTTAGCAATATTTATGAATCATTTATAGGTGCAGAGAATCAAAAAAAAGAAGGTGCATATTATACACCCCTATTTTTAGCAAATTATGTATTAAACGAAACGGTAGGGAAATATTTTAGGGAGCATCAAAATATGTATGAATGTAAAATATTAGACCCCGCATGTGGTTCAGGTATTTTCTTAGTAGAAAGTTTGCGAAAAATTGTAACACAATACCTAAAATTGCACCCTGATTGTAAAAATGATGCAATTCAGTATAAACGAACTTTATCTTATTTATTAACAAACAATATTTTTGGTATAGATATAAATGAAAATGCGGTTGCAGTAACAGTCTTTTCATTGTATATTACCTTGTTAGACTACTTAAATCCTCGTGATATTGAGGATTTTCAGCTGCCTAACATTGAAAATAATTTTTTTACAGGGAATTTCTTTAAGCCCGAAGCACAAGCTCATTTTTCGTTTATTCAAAATCATTTTCAATTTATTGTCGGAAATCCACCTTGGAAAAACTTAAAGGTGGATAGCAAAGATGCGCAACTTATTGCTAAGTACATTTCAAAAAGAGCAGAATTGGAGCAATTAGGCAAAGAAAAAATAGCAATAGGCATTAGTTACAACCAAATCGCACAGGCATTTATGCTGCGTGTGAGCGATTTTCAATTTGCGCAATGTGCTTTTGTGTTGCCTTCCAAAACGTTGTATAATTTAAAAGCTCAAGATTTTAGAAGTTATTTTCTTCAGAACTTCCAGATTCAAAAAGTATTAGAATTATCATCTGTGAGAAAAGAAATTTTTGATGATTCAAATGACCCAGCAATTGCACCTGCAAGTATTTTATTTTACAACTATTCTCCTCATAAAGAAGCAAATAAAAAAAATACTATAGAACATATTTCGCTCAAACCCAATCGTTTTTTTAGCATTTTCAAATTATTATTAATTCAAAAATATGATATAAAAAAGGTAGCACAACGTTTTTTCATGGAAAATGACTGGCTTTGGAAAATACTTGTGTATGGAAATGTGTTGGATTTTTATTTTGTGAAAAATATTAAGGATAGATTTGAATCAGTAGAAAGTGTAATTGCAAATAAGCAAGAATTTATATATGGTGTAGGAATGACTGTAGGAGGAGAAGATGAAAATGATGTTTCCCATTTT
The DNA here is from genome assembly GCA_013298365.1 of Bacteroidota bacterium. GTDB lineage: Bacteria > Bacteroidota > Bacteroidia > J057 > J057 > JAAFHL01. Next base: position 21,097 of record JAAFHL010000023.1, read on the forward strand.
AAGGGATTACCCTTTATTGATGCACAAAAAAAACAATTAAGACCATTTTGTATTGAGTTTAATCCTAATTCAAAATGGGAGATTGATATTGTTCACAGACCAAGTAATGAAAAATTATTTGAAGGAAATTCTTTATTAATAAAAAAAGGACTGAATAATAGTTTTGAATCTAGTGCAGCAATATGTAGGCAAAAAGCTGTATTTAAAGATACAATATTAGCTATACAAGTACTTTGTTTAGATAAAATACATATACTTGAATCTACATGTGCAATATTTAACTCCGATTTTTATTCATATTATTTGCTTATGACAGCGTCTAATATTGGAATAGAAAGAGAATCAGTACAACCCAAAGAAAGATTATTAAGTCCATATATTAGCAGTGAAAATTTGCTTATTTTGACTCGAAAAATAGAAATAATTGCGAATGAAAAACTACAAATTGAAAAAAAAGAAGGCAAATCTTCTTATAGCTATCAATTAAAACAGCAAGAATACGATAACATTTATACAGAAATAGAGGCGGAAATAGAAAACTTGTTTGGCGTTTCATCTCAAGAAAAAGCCTTATTAAACTATGCACAAGAAATATCTATTCCCCTTATACAACGCAAAAACTGGAAAAAAATCTTAGGAAAATTAGCCCTTCAAAAAGAAGGAGATAGATTATATCTTGAACAATATGCCAATATATTTATTGAACATTTTAATAACATTTATCATCAAAATGGAAATTATTTTGAGGTAGAAATATGGCACTCTGAATATACAATTGGCATGTTTTTTAAAGTTATAGGTTTGCCTTCTCAATATGAAAATCAAATAGTTTGGTATGAGGACAAAGGACAGGCTTTATCTCCTTATATAAAAATGAGCCATAATTCATTAAGCGAAAATCTTTTTGTGCAAAAAGACATAAAAGGTTTTGAAAAAACATGTTTTTATGTGATTAAACCGAATGAATATAAATGCTGGCATAGTGCAGTGGCGTATTTAGATTTGCAAGAATTTATGTCTGCTATATTGAAATCAGGTGCAAAAAAATATAAAGAGCGAGAATATGTTAGAAATTGACAATTTTGAACCCGCAGAAGTAACTTATGTAAAAACATTTGAGTTCATCCTCACTCAAATGACAAGATGCTATTATAAGATGCTTGAAAAATATCCAGAAATTGAAAACCATGAAGAAGTCATTCGAAATCGTTTGTGGAAAGATTTTTTGAATAGCAATGAAATTAAGGCAGAATTAGCCCTTAAATTTTATTTTTTCATAGCAGAAGGTATGGAAGTTGGCGATGATTACAAAGAAAAAGGTTGGACAGATATTAAAGTAATATTGTACCCAGACGCACTTGAGGATACAAATGCTTATTTTGTGATTGAATGTAAGCGACTTGATGGAAACGCTACCTTAAATAAAAAATATGTGGAAAATGGAATACAACGTTTCAGTACCATACAGTATCCTTCCTATTTTGGGTTGAGTGGCATGATTGGTTTTGTGATAAGAACAATAGATATTGATTCAAATTGCAATGACATTAATAAAATAATGCCCTTATATCCCGAAACGGCTTGCTTACAGCCGCTTACCAAATATCCTTTCATTCAAAGTGAAATCCTTACTTTTGATAGCTCATATCTATCTCAACACAAAGACAAAAATAACAATCCCATTGATTTGTATCACCTTATGTGGGATTTTTCAAGTCATATAAAAACATAAAAGCAAATTTTTTAGGTATAGATAGTCTCATCATTATTTCTGCTAAAAAAAACGGCACGCTTTTCCCCAAATAAATACACAAAA
>JAAFHL010000230.1:0-6415 GCA_013298365.1 Bacteroidota bacterium
GAAGTAAATACAATAGGTTGTTCTGCTGTACCTTCTGCTACGATTTTTGCCCCACGTGTAATCACCAGAGAAGCCGCATTACCTTTGATGATTGTACCTTTCTCAATGGTCAAAGTCGCATTATCTGTAACATACAAAAATCCGCCCGAAAGCAAATAAATATTGTTGTTTGTCCAAGTTGTGTTCGTAGTAATATTACTCGTAACCGAAACCGTTTGTGCCTGTATCGCAATTGCGCAAATCAAAAACAAGAAAAAAGATGTAATGTGTTTCATGTGAAATCTAAAAATTAAGATTAATAATTTGATACCACAAAGGTCTATGTTTCATATTAGGGTAATATTAAGAGAAAGTTATTTTTAATATTCTTATTAACGACTACTAATAACTATTAAATAATTGATATATAAGTGTTTATATTTCGTATGTTAATGTTTATACCTTACTTTGAAGTTGTTAAGAAACATTATAAAACGTCTAAGGTCGTTTTTTGTTACTCAGATGTTACTTCAAACCAATAAATAGGAGATATATACAGCTTTTTTGATAGCATTATACAAGCTTGCTTAGAAAGTATGTACAATGAATTATTTAAATATTATGGTGCTTGTGCTAAAAAAAGATATGCCTACATCTCTATGTCAATCCGCTTATTTGGACAATAAATCTGCTATTTTTATAGGAAAACATAGAATCATTCTTTATTTCTATAAAAAAAGCTACAATAAAGGGTAAAAAATGGTAAAGAATGAATTTTTTTTATGTATATTATGTTTTTTTAGTACCTTTGCGCAAAACAGTATAGAAAATGAAACAGAATCATACTTTATTCATTGCTATCTTCTTGATTGCTACGCTGATAGGCTTGAGCGCCTGTACGAGATACAGCGATGGTCCTAACCTAAGTTTGCGCTCTACGAAGAGCAAACTTGCTCGCACTTGGCAGATGAAAGAAGCTGTCAAAAATGGGGTGGAAATCACCGAACAGTATAAAGGAGGCTTCTTCGTATTTACGGAAGATGGAGATTTTACCACAATTGACCTTAAACGTCAAGTGAAACTCCCACCTTTTACACAAGATACGTTACTACCTGTACTTGCAAATGGGCAATGGGGATTGTTAGATGCAAATCGTATGGAGATTTTATACACTTATACATTTGTTGATCCCTATAATACATCGGTTAGTTATAATCAGGAAGTATATGAAGAATGGGACATCTTGCGCCTTACCCCTTCGGAGTTGTGGATTCGCAACGATAGTTTGCGGTTTAAACTTATCGAAAAATAAGGTAGCGAAAAGATAGTTTTGACAACTTTTTAGGGGTTGTCAAAACTATTTCCATGAATATATTGAAGTGAAACAAATTTATTGCTACTTACTCATTGTATTCAACAAAATACTCGTATATTTGCGCTGCTTATCTCAAAAGATAAGTAGTTTTTTATTATATATATATATGAAATTAGCTAGGCTTTTCTTACTGTCCATTATAGTACTATATACGGTAAATGCTTGTTCCCCTAATTATGATGAGGGTCCAGATATTTCTATTTACTCTGTAAGGCATAAACTTGAAGGGAAATGGAAGTGGGAAAGACTTTATCAAGATAAAAAAGAACAATCTGCCAAATATTGGAATCATACTCTTACCTTAGGGGAAGATGGTAGCTTTGTTATATGCAATGAAAAAGACAGTTGTTATCAAGAAGGTTTTTATACCCTTCCAGGACGAGGCAAACTCAAAATTGTATTTAATTTGATTAATTCCGATTCTACTTTTAGCATGGATATAAAAAGGGTAAACCTTAATTATTTGGCATTCCAAAATGGCTTAAAAGAATCTGAAACCACATTTATTCGTTGGGACTTGGCATCTGCCGAAAAAAGAAAATGGTAATTGCAGTTAGCAGTTAAGGAATAGGTATAGATATAAATTACAACATGTCTGCCATTTTTGTTTTCCTTATCCCGTTAGGGATAAAATATCGGTAGAAAATAATAAATCGCCCAAAAAATGTCCAAATTTTTCGTGCTTGCACGAAAAAACGTATAAAATGGGACGTTATATTTATATTTCTACCGATATTTAGTGCCTACGGCACAGAAGAAAAATGACGATTATAATTGGCAGACATGTTGAAATTATAAGGTTATTCTTATTCACTGCTAACTATCCTAACAAATAACTGTTCACTGCTAACTGTTCACTGATAACTGCTCACTGATAACTGCTCACTGATATTGAAACATTACGCTATCATAGATTTAGAGACCTCCGGTGGTAACCCTCGTGCCGATAGAATTACGGAGATATGTATTCATCTTTTCGATGGCGAAAAGATTATAGACTCATTTCATTCCCTCATCAATCCCGAAGTCAGTATTCCTTACAACATTACCCGCATTACAAACATCACGAATATGATGGTCAAAGATGCGCCTAAGTTTTTTGAAGTAGCAAAAAGAGTAGTCGAAATTACGAAAGATGCGGTTTTTGTCGCCCATAATGTGCGTTTTGATTATGGTTTTATGCAAAAAGAATTTCGCAATTTAGGTTTCTCTTTTTCTCGCCCACAACTTTGCACCGTTAGACTTAGCCAAGAATTGATGCCAAATTTGGCTTCATACAGTTTAGGCAATTTGTGTACACATCTCAAAATATACAATGAGCAGGCACATCGGGCGTATGGTGATGCACTTGCTACGGTTTCGCTGTTCAAACATTTGCTTTCTTTGCAAGAGGCTACGCAAATTGAGCAAATAATCTCAGACCAGATTTCAGAGGTACGCACGCCTCCCAATCTTCCTAAAGAAATATATGAAAATCTCCCTGACGAAACAGGCGTATATTATATGCACAATCAGGCGGGGGAGGTCATTTATGTAGGTAAAAGCAATGAAATAAAAACGAGGATTCGTTCTCATTGTCAAGATGCACACAACAAAGTGCGGGGTTTGAAGATGATGGAGGAAATATATGACATTACCTACGAACTTACGGGCAGTGAACTTGTAGCTTTGTTATTGGAAAATGAGGAGATAAAAAATCTTTTGCCCAAATATAATCGTGCGCAAAGACGTATCAAATTTCATTATGGAATTTTTGCCGAACCCAATAAACACGGCTATTTATGTCTAACAATTGGTAGGCTTGATGGAAAAAGACAGCCGCAAGCGAGTTATACCGTGCGTTCAAGTGCGGAGGGTGCGCTACAAAGGAGAGTGGAGCAGTACAATCTTTGCGAAAATCTAAGCGGAATGACTACAGGACCAGGTGCTTGTTTTCAATATCAAATTCGTATTTGTAAAGGGGCTTGTGTGCAGGCAGAGTCGCCAAAATCGTATAATCTTCGTGCAGAGGCTGCTATTGCAAGTATGAATTATGGAAAAGCCAACTTTTTTATCCTTGCAGAAGGGCGAAATTATGAAGAAAAAGCCTTAGTTGCTGTTCAAAATGGTACATATTGCGGATATGCCTATATTTCTGTACAAGAAATGAATCAAAGTACAGATTATTTAATGGATTTAATTGCGCCTAAAGCAGAAACCCCTGATGTGTTGAATATTATTCGCACGTATATTAAAAAACATCCGAAAGAGGTAAGGGCTTATGAAAGAAGGAAATAGAAAGTGAGTGCTTTTATAGCATCTTTCATATTTGCGCCAAAACATGGCAGGTTTTTGAAACCTGCCATGTTTTTTGAGTTAAAATCAATGATGCTACTTTTTCCCATATCTGTCTCAATGTTACATTACACCGCCACAGGAGCTACAATTGTATCATGACATACGTAGTTTTGTAGCGAAAAATCTTCGTATTTGAAGTCAAAGATATTTTTTACCTCAGGATTGAGAACCATTTTCGGCAAAGGAAAAGGTTTGCGAGAAAGTTGCAATTTTACCTGCTCAAAATGATTGTGATAAATATGGGCATCGCCAAAAGTATGCACAAAATCCCCAAGTTCGTAGCCTGTAACTTGCGCTACCATCATGGTCAGCAAGGCGTAAGAAGCAATATTGAAAGGTACACCTATAAATAAATCAGCACTTCTTTGGTACAACTGACAAGAAAGTTTCCCATCTGCTACATAAAATTGAAACAAAGCATGACAAGGCGGCAAAGCCATCTTTTCGATTTCTGCCACATTCCAAGCACTCACGATAAGGCGGCGAGAATCAGGTTTGCGCTTGATTTCGTCAATCACTTGTGAAATTTGGTCTATTATTTCGCCGTTTGCGCCTGCCCAAGAACGCCATTGTACGCCATATATAGGTCCAAGTTCGCCCTGTTCATCTGCCCAAGCGTCCCATATACGCACCTTGTTTTCTTGGAGATAGGCAATATTGCTTGCGCCTTTGAGAAACCAAAGCAATTCGTGTATAATGGATTTTGTATGTACTTTTTTGGTCGTAACCAATGGAAAACCTTCTTGTAAGTTGAAACGCAACTGATAGCCAAAGACGCTGCGAGTACCTGTGCCTGTACGGTCGCTTTTGTCGGTACCGTTGTCAAGAACGTGTTGTAGTAAATTGTGATATGATTGCATAAACAGTTATCAGTTATCAGTGAGCAGTTGTCAGTGAACTGTGTTAAATTGAGATAGTTAGAAATACAAAAATGTGAGAAACAAATATCTCACTATTATTTTACTTCTTCAAAATCCACATAATCATCTCCCTTTTTCTCATCTTTTGTTTCTCCTTCGAGATATTCTTCTTTTACTCTTATGGAATAAAAATACAAAGCAACATCTCTAAAACTGTCAGGAATTTCGCCAAAAGTTTCCTCATATTCCGCTATGCCATCTAATAGACTTTCGGCAATTTCTGAAAGCATATCTACCATAGGATTTTCTGCCTCAAATGTCTGGCCATCAGTAGCTTCGTCTTTATTTTCGCCAATAATTTTCATAAAACCATCTCTTACTTCTTCCAAATCTTTTCTGCGAATGTCTTCGGGTATTTCCTCATAATCGCATTGATGAGCATGTTCCAATCCGTCCATAGTAAGCGCAACTGTGTAAGCAAAACGGAAATTAAGCTGATCGTCTTCGGTTAAACCTTCTGAACCTTCATCAAAATCATCGGTTCTTTCATCAAAATCATCAACTAATTCATCTTCTAAGATATGCTCATAATTGCCTTCACCTACATTTTTGTCCAAAGTCGCCAAAATGTGCAGGTATTTCGTATCCAGTTCTCCCTGAATATAAAGCGGCTTGCCATTTTTACCAAACTCAATTTCCATATATTCCACATCTTCCACGTCATCAAGCACATATTGCGCAAGCCCAAAATCGGCATGTGGCTTGAAACCCAAGTCCTCGGCATATTCTATTGCGCCATAGATAATATTTTGCGCCAACATAATATCACATTCCGTATTCATCCACTGCGATTCTTTAATAAATTGGTTCAATTCCTCTTCATCAACTATTTTGACAAAGGCATCTTTTATGCCAAGACAAAAAATATCTACCATATAAGAGCCTAACAGAAACTTATTACCGCCCATTTTGCGGATAACCATAATAAATGCAAAGCCTTCCGCTTGCCAACTATGGTTGATGAGGCATTTATGAATAGGGTAAGTGCGTCCTCTTTCTTTGATGAGTTTATTGGGAGAAAGAGGTTGCGGAACAGGCTTTTTCTTGTTTTTTTGTGCCATGAAATGTGTGTTATATATTAAATAAGTTGTGTTAATGAAATGCTGTGCTGATTAAAAAAACAAACTTTTATTTTGTCTTGACTATCCAATATAGATTCGACAGTAAGCAAACCTTTTTGTGGATTATTTTTAAGTATAGGATATAATTGCGATTCGCTTGCTTTGCTTATTTTGTTTTTTGCATAAAAGATAAGTCCCTGAAAATCAACAAAAATATTATTTTTTTCAAAACCTGTTACCTTTTTGATAGCCAAATAAAGGTACATTCTATTCATACCCGCTTGGAATTTTTCGGGAATAGTCTCCAATTCTCCTTTCTTATGGCTTGTTGTTTTATCGCTATTCTTTTTGATTTCTGAATCAGTTAAAGAAGATTTCATTTCTACTAATATAACATGTAATAGATACTTATTTTCATTCTTTTTTTGCAAAAAAAGTAAGCCTACTTCTGGAGTGCGAAAGTAACTTTTAGTAGAAATACCTACAAGTTCTTTTTCCAAATTTACTCGCCAAATTTTTTCAATACCCAATGTTTTTGCATTTGAAATATCAATTTCTACTTTTGTTAAACTTGCACTTTTTCCATCTTCTTTTATCAAAATGGATTGCGAAAAATCCACTATTTCTTCAATAAATTTTGTTTGCAAAAATGCTTTATATAACTCGTCCTTGACGATAAATGGATTAGGATTATCTCCAACTGTATGAATAAGATATTTACGCATTTTCTATGGCTTGTTGAG
>JAAFHL010000230.1:6425-7633 GCA_013298365.1 Bacteroidota bacterium
AGAAAGATAAAGATAATCTGTAAAGATGCGATTTGCTTTGCTTATGCTGTTTGTAATTTCTTTAAAATCTCTGAAAAATACGCCATAACTATCTGTTTCATAGTCTATTATCTTTTCTCCATCAAAAAAATAAACCCCTACTTTTTCTTTGGGAATAGCAATTTCTATGTCTATGAATTTCAAACCATTTTCCGCAACAATTATTTTTATTTCTTCATCTGTCATGCCTAATTCATGCTTCAAACTATACAAATACATATAATTGTTCAATGCCTCTGCTAACAATGGACTATGCGTATTGATAAAAACTTTGTTTTGGTTCTGACTTGAAAATGCGATTAATAATTCTAAGAGTTTAAGCTGATTTTGAGGGTGCAGATTTTCTTCTGGCTCATCAATGAATAAAATATTTCGCCCTTTTCCTGCCCAATATTTGAAATATAAATACAACAAAGTGAGCTGATTAACAGAAGAAGAAGCAAGAAATAAAGGAATATTTTTCGTTTCACTTATTTCAAAACGAAAATTTGCCATGCCTATTCCTTCTACTCGATTTGTAGCAACATTCCCACCCATGATTGCAGCAAGTTTGTCCATTTCGGCTGTATGAAAATCTTTCTTACTTTCTTGTAAACTGAGAGAAAACAAATCATCTAATAGCCGCTCAATAGGCTTTGTATAAGGCTTTTCAAGTTTGCTTGTTTTTCTTTCAGTAGAAATTATGTCATCATCAAAATTATTTTTTCTTTCTAATTGAAAAATATATTGATAGAAAATAGGATAAAATTGACGATTTGCAGGGAGAAATTTGTTGGTTTGATGTTGAAAGAGTCTGCGAATAAAAGAAAAGATTATTCGCATTTGAATACCAGCATCATCTAAAAACGCTTCGCCTTCATTTTGAATAGTGATATATTTTTCGCCCTTTTTTTTGAAGAAACTGTATTTGTTTTTGCTAAAGCCTACTGAAACTCTTAACTCTAATGCTAATATCATTTCACCCTCTAAATCTAAGGCTATTTGTGGTGGCAAAAAAGAATTTCCATCATAAGCATTATACAAATCCGCTAATTTTTTTTGTAAATAAGTTATATAAATTTGAGTTGTTTTTTGTAAAAAAAACATCATCTATCCTAATTGTATTATTGTCCAATATTTTAATAAAAGACATATCCTGTTCTTTAATAAATTGTCGAAACCCACCTGTA
>JAAFHL010000231.1 GCA_013298365.1 Bacteroidota bacterium
TATTCTTCTTCAATAATAATTATTAATTCTTCATTATTAACTTTTAATTTAAAATCGTTCTTTGAAAATTTTGGGTGTTAATATTTCTATTTTAAATAATTCTATTTTATGATAACTCGTAGAGACATTAGAGCAAACGTGATGCAAGCAGTTTTTTCATGCTATATCTCTAAAAATGACGTGGCGCATGTGTATGACCATGTACTAAAAGAGGTTGAACCTTATGTTCTTGCTTTAGAGGCGCAAAAAGGAATGGAAGGAGATTTACAGATGATGAGAACCTTATTTTATGAAACCGTCAAAAATGAAAAAATGTATGACGATTTCCTTAAAGCAAAGGCAAATAATTGGGAATTGGGGCGTATTGCTTGGCTTGATAGGGTGCTGATTCATTTGGCGATTTGTGAGGTATTAAACTTTGAAGAAATTCCTGTCAAAGTTACCATGAATGAATACTTAGAAATAGCAAAACAATATAGTACGCCCAAAAGTAACATATTCATCAATGGAATTTTGGACAAATTGTTCCAAGATTTTAAAGAGAAAGGACTCATCATCAAAAAAGGCAGAGGACTCATAGATTAAGTTCATAGTGAAAAGTTAATATTTCGACATAGCTCAATACGAGTAGTTGAAAGTTGAATGATTAATTGTTCAATATCTACTTTTATCGATGGTTCAATTTATACAAATCTGCGTGAACTCACAATATACAGATATATGTCCACAACGATAACACTTATCCAAGGAGACGGGATTGGTCCCGAAATTACAGATGCCGTTGTATCTATTTTAGATGCAGCAGGCGCAGACCTCAACTACGAGAAACATGACGCAGGCATTACGTCATACAATGCTTGTGGAAAATTGATTACAGAAGAATTGATTGCTTCTATCAAAGAACACAAAGTTGCGCTTAAAGGGCCTATCACAACCCCTGTGGGCGATGGGTTTCGTAGCATCAATGTTTCTTTGCGCTTGATGTTTGACTTGTACCAAAATATTCGTCCTTGTAAATCTATTCCTGGCGTAGCAACTAAATTTGAAGGCATAGACATCGTTTTGTTTCGTGAAAATACAGAAGGTTTGTATTCTGGCTTGGAACTTTTTGATGAAAGGCATCAAATTTATGATTCTATCGCACGTGTAACACGTTTGGGTTGTGATAGAATTGTGCGTGCAGCCTTTGAATATGCGGTAAAACATGGTCGCAAAAAAGTAACGATTGTTCACAAAGCCAATATCTTGAAATCCTCAAGTGCTTTCTTTTTGCACGTAGCAAAAGAAGTTGCCGCAGAATTTCCGCAAGTGGCTTGGGAAGACAAAATCATTGACAACATGTGTATGCAGCTTGTTGCATATCCTGAAAGATATGATGTGTTGGTTACAACAAACTTGTTTGGCGACATTTTGTCCGATTTAATGGCAGCCTTAGTCGGTGGTTTAGGCATTGTAGCAGGCGCAAATATTGGCAAAGATTGTGCGATTTTTGAAGCTGTGCATGGTTCAGCACCTGATATCGCAGGACAAAACAAGGCAAATCCTACCGCATTATTGCAGTCTGCGATTATGATGCTGCGTCATTTGAACAAATTTGAAGTGGCAAACAAGATTGAGCAGGCTTTGTTCAAAACATTAGCAGATAAAGAATATTGTACCGGAGATTTAGGTGGAAAAGCTGGCACAAAGGAGTTTGCACAATCTGTTATTGCAAATTTGGTGTAAAAGCAATGTCTTTTTCTCATTTAATGTTAAATGACTGTTAAAGATTTTTGAGTTTTTTACTATAAATCCAAAAGTTTGTATATTTGCAGCATCTTAATTGAGTAGTTATTTATTCATCACTATTCTTTCACAAAAACAAAATTTCTTAATATGAAGAAAGTTATTTTATCCGTATTTTCACTTGTTTTTCTTGCAGCCATGATTTCTTGCGAGAAAAATGACAACGCAGGCGGTACAAAAGCTACCGAAATAGCAGAAGTAGATACTAATAGTAAAACTGCTGCAAATCCTCCCGTTGATAAGGAGCAACAAAAAGCAGATTCTTTGCCTAAAACAACCGTAAAATGGGCAGAAGAAAATTATGATTTCAAAAAAATTAAGGAAGGTGAAAAAGTTTCTCACAAGTTTTTGGTAGAAAATACCGGACAAAACGACTTGTTTCTGACCAAAGTGAAGCCTTCTTGCGGATGTACTGCCACAAGTTTTACACAAGAAGCTATCAAACCAGGCACAAAAGGCTTTGTTGATATCGAGTTTAACAGTGCAGGAAAAACGGGTACACAACAAAAATCTATCACTGTTACAGGCAATTTTGAAGGCGGTACACAAAAAGTCTTGAAATTTACAGGCGAAGTAATTGGTAAAGAAAAACCTGCTGAAGGCGGCGATAAAAAAGCTGACGAACATAAACATTAAGTATTTCTCGCAGATTAACACAGATTTAACCGCAGATTTTACAGTGAGCAATGCCAAACTGTTTCGCAAATACGGCTAATCTGTGTTAATCTGCGTCTTCTATCTGCGAAAATCTGCGTGAATTTGATATTTTTTTTATATGAATTATTTTTTACTACAAGCGCAAGCATCTGCAAGCAATCCTATCTTGACATTTTTGCCTTTTGTATTGATATTAATCGTTTTCTATTTCTTTATGATGCGTCCGCAACAAAAACGGGCAAAAGAAGAAGAAGCCTTCCGCAGCTCTTTGGCAAAAGGAGATAAGGTTACAACAATCGGCGGACTTTATGGAAAAATTGTGGCAATAGAAGACAAAACCGTTGTATTAGAAGTCGAAAGCAATGCTCGCATTCGCTTCGATAAAAGTGCAATACGTGCCATTCCAGGCGAAGCTACAAGCACTGAAGTAAAAGCATAAAAACTGGGGTTTAAAACACTTTTTGTTTTAAACCCCAGTTTATTATTATTAACATCAATGATTAAGCATCTGTTTTCTTTTTTACCTTTTCCGCCTTAATCACTTTTTCGCCTTCGATTGCTGCTTTTTTCACCTTATTTACGTCTTTTTGCACCACTTTATAGCGCAAAGCCGCCTCATTATACGCTAACGCAGCTTCATCGGCAGTATCATACATGCCAAGATGTATCGCTTTTTGATTGATATAGATTACTGCACGATATTTGTTCTTCTCTTTGCGCACGCCTCTATAACCCGAGTCCGAATCATATTTGCAATAACGATTGAGCTCACTACGTGTGCACCATGATAGGTTTTCCATACGGCAGTCTAAGCGATTGCCATTGATATGCACCACATAATTGTGCTTATCACTAGATTTTTGCATGAATTTCTCCGCAATCGCCTTGTGTAGGTAAATGGTTTCTTGGTAAAGTTGCTTAGAAGAGCCAGGTGCTTTAAACCATTTTTGATACACAGCTCCACCACTTGTGGAGTGTTCTCGCAAATTTTCTAAGACATTGAACCCTTTAATGACAGGGTCTTCTGTCAAAAACTTATACGATTCTTCATCAATTGTGACATATTTGTCTTCTCGATTTGTTAGTTTGAAACGATAAAGCATTGCCGTTAATTTTTAAGTATATTGTAGTGAAAAATGAGAAAGCTCTATATTTTTCAGCATTTTGCTGATAAAATCCGCACTATATGTTGTAATTATTCTTTATTTTTAAATAATAATAAAAGGAATTAATTCATTTTTAGGTTATTTTTAAAATATACACAGTTCAAACCATGAATATTCAAAATTGTTTTATGATATTTATCATGTTTTAACAAAACAAAAAATGAAAAGGTTTTTTATTTATAGAAAATTTATATATAAAAGCTATATACTTATGTTTTTGATTGTCATTTATTTACAGGGAAGAATGATAGATATAAATTTTGTTATCTATTAATAAATATATACCTATTTTATTTACTGAAATATCTGTATATTGTTGCAATGGAACTGGAATATCAAGGGAAATAGTTTTGAGCGTTGGTAAATGTAATACAATAAATGTCTTATTGTCTTGCATAATCAAATCTTTGGCAAATAAAGAAATTTTTTTTGAATTATCCATATTTTTTTTGATAAAAATTTTCTCTAAAAAAATACCATACATATCAAACACTTTTATTTCGGCATCTAAAGTATCTAATACATAGATTTTATTATCATCGGAGATAGCAATTTGCACAGGGTTTGCGAGATTCCCGTCTCCATAATCTTGTCCACCAAAAGCAGTAACTTGTTTTCCATTGTTGTCAAATTTATATATTTTATTGTCTAATCCGTTCAAAACAAATAACTCACCCGCACCATTTACCTCAAAATTTATCGGCATAATGTCCGCTTCATCGCCGTCTGCGGTTAAAAAAGAAAGTCCACCTGTTACTTTTAAGTTAGTGTTGAGAAGCGTGATACGCCTTTGTGCATCATCTAATACATAAATGGTTTGCCTATTTTTGCTACAAAGTTGCGAAATATGCAAAAAACCTTCTTGTCTTCCGCTCATACCGCCTATTGTGTAGGTAGAGTCATAGTTATTTTCGATAAATAACTTAGTGATTTTATTTTTTTTGCTATCAATCAGGTAAATATTCCCTTCGGGGTCTGTTTCTATTTGATGATAATTTTGGATTAAAGTAATCACTTTGTTAGGTTTCCACAGCAAACTATCTTGACTCATAGCCAATAAAGTATTCATTATCAACGAAATAAAAAAGATTTTTTTTAGCATTTTCGTAATTATGGATTATGTTGATTTTCGTGCAACAAGCATATTATCAATCACAATTAAAGTACCTAACAATATCCCATATACGCATATCATCAAAATAGGTTCCCAAATAATCAAGCCGCCAAGCACGCCCAAAATAGTACCAAGATATTGAATATAAAGAAGTTGCTCATTTGTTGCCTCCCAAACCATCTTTTCTAACTTTGCATCGTCAAAATGTTCCATTTGCGCCCGCAAAAGTCCTGTTATATCGATTCTTTGCAAAAGTTCGGCAATCGCAAAAGCAATGAAATTTGCCAATTCCTGGCGTTTTGAGGCAATATAAGTTGCCACCTCTTCCGTTTTCTCTTCCGCAAATTTGTCCATGATTTTCCCCGCAGTAGGTGGCACTTCGTGCATCATTTTTTCGATAAACGCCACATATTCTTCGGTGTTATATTTTTTATAGGCAGAAACCAAAAACTTTTTGATGCCACCTTCCAGATTTTGATTCACTTTTTGGTCTATGGTAAGCAAAATTTCTTGCTTTATTTTTTCCTGCCCAAAATAATCCTTCATTCCTTCCACTATCCACTGACTGATTTCCGCTTTTATGCCCTGGTCTTTTATCATATTTGTTGTGCCATTGACCAATATATCGGCAATTCGTTCGGGAAAACCCGCCTTGTGAAGATTGAGCAAAATAATGTCTTGATGTAACACATGTTTGTGCAAACCTGATGCAAGCGTATAGATAATGCGGTCTCTTTGTGCAGGAATCAGCCCTTGCCCCCAAATCGGGCGTTTTTGCACAGGTCGAAATAGCATTTTAATCGCAATATAGTTTGTTCCATAACCAATCAAACCACTGACACACAGCATTTTGAGCATGTCTAATGGGTCAAACGTTCTGCCCGTAAATGGCACTTGCCAATCTTGAGGATTCCAGAAAAATCCCGCAATAACTGTAGCCACAAAGCCTGCTATGCAAAACCAATGACTAATGCTTACCACAAAAAGCCATGTTTTTCGGCTTGTCGAAAGCTCAAAACTATTGAAATCTAAGGCTTTATCGGCGGATTGTTCTGGCGGAAATAAGCTGTAAATATCAAAATGACGGAAAATATATTTTTTAAAAAATTCGTGCATGTTTTATATTTGTGTTATGCTTTTTTGAAATCACTAAATGCTATGTTTTTGTTTTACTGTTCTTATAAAAATGGATATTCTTGTTCTTATACACGGTTGAAAAACATAAGATAAATATAGGCAAATAAGAGTCCACAAATACTCCCAAAAAGAATAATTCTAACCAGTGTATTTACCTTATTATACAGTCTCAAATAATCATTGATGACAACTTTTATATGGTTTATAGATTCTCTATTAAGTGCATAATTTGTCAATAGTTTATAATTTCTGTTACCTAGTATTTTAGCATAGATTAATAAGCTGGCAGATAATCCAATAAAAAAAACTAAAGAACATATAAAATAAAAATTCATATTTTTTGAGATAATTAATGCTAGGTAAAAACCAATCCAGCCAACTAAATTTGTTATGATTATTATTAGATGTCCTATTATACCGAACATTGTCGCCTTTTTTAATTTTTCTACTGATTCTATAAGCAAGTCATCTGTTTGCAAATGCTCCAAAACGACTTTTTTATATTCCTCTGCTTCTTCATTATCAAAATCTAAAAACAAAGTTTGATTAAAATCGGCTAAAGCATTCTCATAGTTTTTCAAAATAAGCCACAACTTTCCCCGCTCCAAAAAGCTATTTGCTTCTTGAGGATTTTGCGCTATTTGAACATCCCAGTATTGAATTATTTTTTTAATTTCTTGATACATTGGATATTGAGCTGATTCTGGCTTAGGAATTATTATACTCATATTTTTTCAATGTTTTTTGCCTAAAATATCAAACAAAGTTTCTAAAAAATGGGCTTGCATGGCAAATTTGGTTTCTTCCCCAAATCTACCTGAAGTTTTGATGCCATAGAAAGGCGTAATAATAGAACAATATGGAATGATAATATGCTTGAAATCAGATTTTTGTATAATTTTTTGCATTTCCTGAGCATATCGCCCTTGTTCATAATAAGCTTCAACTGCTGCTTTTTCCTCCCACCAAATATCTGCTTTTGTAACCAATGTAATTACCCATTTCACCTCTGAAAGTTGCAATTTGCCTTTAATTTGTGTTAAATATTTAAGTTCGTCATTTCGATTTTCTTGCAAAAACTTATAGCTAAAATGTTCTCCATCAAATATATCATTCCTATTACTAATATCTTTTCTTTCATGATAACCATACGAGACCACATTTATTAACACTTCTTTTTGTTCCTTAATCAAATTATCCATTTCGTCTTGTCGTATTTTTTCTAATGCGCTATGCCCTGGGGTATCTACTATTACCAATGGAAACTCGTCCAATAGGAGTTGTGTAATTCTTGAAAAATAAGTTGGCTTCACTCGTTCAAAAGAACGCTGAATGGAAGCGATAAATTGGGATTTACCCACACCTGCACAGCCAAACAATACGGCTTTTCGCTTCTTTTTTAAGGAAATTTTGATTTTTGCCCAAATTTCTTTCTTAAATTTATCCGCAAATTCAATTCCTAATGCAACCATAAAACTCTCCCAACCCATATTACAAAATAGTTAAAAATGGGCATCTTTCATTTTGTTTTAAATTTAGTTTACACTTTGTTGTAGCATACGCTTTAGCTTGTGTCAAAACATAACAACACAAGCTAAAGCGTATGATACTTTTCTAAAAAGTGTAAACTACTTATGAAAGATGCCTAAAAATGAATGATTTTTTTTGAAAGACTATTCATCTGTATCGTTTTTCAGTTCAAAATTACACATTTTCATATAGACTTGCAAATATTTAACAAATCATT
>JAAFHL010000232.1 GCA_013298365.1 Bacteroidota bacterium
CTATGGATTTAACTCGAAATGATTCCACTTTAGAAGGTATTTATATTTACCTTAACAAAAAACAGCCTATTCAACTTTCGGGGACAATTGATGCCGAAGGAAATGTGAGCCTTATGGAGTTTGTAACGATGCGCACCAAATATGGAGAAGATATGAAAGAGACGGGAAAGTTTACTGGGAAAATGGACAATTCCACCTTTAAAGGCACTTGGTCAGGCGGCGGTAAATCTTTTCCTTTTGAATTGACAGAATCAAAGGACAAAAATTATGCACAGCTTTCATATATGTCTCATGTCAAATCTTATAAGGCACAAGGCAAAGAAGGTAATGGCGGTGCAACAATAGATTATGCCTATTGTCAGGTAATAGATTGTGGAAGTGATGCTGCTAAAACAGCTATTAATCAAGCTATTATGAAAGAAATATTAATGGGTTCTGACGTAGATGGAAAGCAAAATATGTATGCTTCGATTGAGCAAAAAATGGAAGATTATATTGCTAATTTTCGCAAAGATGCCACCGAGTTAAATACAGATAATCCCGATGGTATGAGTTTGAACTATGATGACTTGCTTTCCACCCAAGTTTTGTATAACAATAATTATTTACTTTCGATTTCGCATTTCGCTTCGGTGTATATGGGGGGAGCGCATCCAAATAGTGCTGCAACGTATTTCAATTATGACCTCAAAACAGGTAAAATATTGACATTAAATGAGGTATTGATTCCGGGCTATAAAAGTAAATTATTGCCTATTGCAGAAAAACTATTTAGAGAACAAAATGGCGTTGGTAATCAATCACTTGCAGCCGCAGGCTATTTTGATATGGATGATGATAAAGGCAAATTTTCATTGGCAGAAAATGTAGCTTTTCAAGCAGATGGTTTGTTATTTACGTATGGTCAATATGAAATCGCTGCATATGTGATGGGAATGCCTGGCATCAAAGTTCCTTATACCGCTATCAAAGATTTGATTAAAAAAGATGGTGCTTTGGCTTGGGCTTTGTAATGTTTTTCTTGCTGTAAATAAAAAAGTGTGTAATTATTTACCAATGCTTAGTTTCACGCAGATTTTCACAGATATAACCGCAAATTTACGCAGATAAAATCCCTAATCTGCGTAAATTTGCGGTTTCATTTGCGAGAACCTAAACAATTACCAAAATGGTATATTAAGCGTAAAAGCTAGGACATTGCCCTTAAATATTGCTTAACTTTCTCATTATCAGGCTCAAGTTCCAACACTTTTTCAAAATCTGCTTTGGCTTTTTCCTTCTCGCCCAACTCCAAATAAAACTCACCTCTGTCGCTATAAATCAAGGCATAATTAGGGCTTAGGGCTATTGCACGCTCAAAACCTTTGAAGCAAGTTTCCCATTCTTTCTTTTTGCCTAATGCCCAAGCAATATTCAAAACGGCTTTTACAAAATGAGGATAGATTTTTGTCGCCTCTGTATAAGCTTCAATCGCCTCATCATATTTCTCCCAAAGTCCATACGCATCACCTTTCAATTGATGGGCTTCGATATAGTCAGGACAAAGTTCTATACAAATATCACATTCTTTGATACATTGTTCATAACTTCCTATATTATAGTACATTGCAGCAATATTAAGTTGCGAATATTTGTCTTTTTTTAGTTCAAAATGCTTGCGAAAATAAGGAATTGCCTGTTCGTATTTGTCCAATTTAAAACCTTTCATATTGCCTATTTGATACAAAGCATCGGTATGTTCAGGATTTAATTCAAAGGTTTTTTCATAATCCGCCAAAGCTTGATGATATTTTTCCATGCTTTTTAGCATTTCGGCACGTGCAAAATAGAGCATAAAATCATCATTTTTCAATTCGATTGCCTTGCTCAAATCTTCCAAAGCTCCTTCTTCATCGCCCAGTTTCTGGCGTTTTGTAGCTCTTTTTTGGTAAGAATAGGCATTATTTTCATCAAAAACTTCTGCATTTTCAGGTTCTTTGTAAAAAGTATTTAATTCTGCCATCACTTCGGAGTAAATAATGGCTGGTACTTTTCCAAAAGGAACAAGTCTTTTATCATTTGCATCGCTCGGCTCATCGTAGGTATAACTTCCCGTCTTAGCTGTCCCTATTTTTATGAAACATAATTTGCCCATTTTTGGGTCATAGTCATCATAAAAGCCTACATAAATGCCCTCTACTTCGATAACTGCCTCAATGCCAATGTCTGGGAACAATTTGCGATAAGAAGAAATCATGCCACCATCAACCACAGAACCTCTGCGCCAGCCCCATTTTTCCATTTGTCCCCTAAAACCTTTACCATCTAATGCCATTTCATTAAATTTATCCGTCATTTTTAAGGCTTTTTCACTTTCGGGCAAGGTAATTACAGGGCGTTTCATTTGTGCAAAAAGTTGCTCCATGCCTTCATCTTCTAACATTTGAGACCATTGATTTTGGGTTTCCTCGTCCAAAGAAGTCGGGTGAACCATGCCTATTTTAATTTCCTCCTCTTCAGGCAATTCCAACTCTTCATATTCCGCATCAATAAAGGTCATATCATCTTGCACACGGAAACTAAATTGCAAATCACCCGCTTTGTTATATGCACCCCACACCAATTTCAACGCATAAACAAACATAATTGGATTGCCCAAAAAGAAAGCATTCCAATCCGTTTTTGACCATTTTCTCTGCGTAACCAAGTATTGTTCCATTCTACCAGATTGAGACCTAACAATGTCCCGCACCTCTTTTGCAATGGATTTGAACTCATCTTGCAACTCTTTTTCAGTTCCTTTAGGTGGCGTTTTTGTCTTTTTATTGTCATCATCGAAGTAAGAAAGTTTGAAATCATTGTCAATAAAAGCCCGATATTCCTTGCCTTTTACCTCAAAATGCTTGAAAAGTCCATCAAAACCAAAGTCAGGAATGATTCTGTCCGCCAATTCAAAAGGCGTGATATTCAACTCTTCCGCAGCAATCACAAAAGCGGCTTCTGCTGCTGCCCCGATATTTTTATTTTTGTTTCTATATTTTCGAGAAAACTGTTCAATCATGCGCAAAGCCTTGTTTGTCCCCACCAAAGCCAAAGCCTGTACGCCATATTCCGCCATTTTGCCCCGATTATTGTCCGCCCATTTGTTGATGGTTGCACGCAATTTTTCGGTAAGTTCATCATCGCCCAAAAGTCCTGCAATGCTCAAAAAATATTTATATTTTGGGTCTTGACTATTGTCCAAATACGCCTCCAAAATATGTTTTGCAAAAGCTCCACTTGTCTCTCTATCAACGAGTTGAATCAAGGCTTTTGCTTCTGCATCAGAGCGCATTTCTTTTACTCTACTTTGTCTGTACAAGATAAAACGAATCGCATCTTTGTCCAAGGCATTGCCCGATTTTTGCCAATAAACGGAAGGCATTTTTTCTTCGTCAAGCCAAGAAGCCAAGGTTTTATCTAATTTACCCCTTGTTTTTGCAGCAGAAATAGCTGCCAAAGTATCCATTTCATTTTGTGGAAAAACAAATTTCTCCCCCAAAGATTCAATAATTAACTCTCTTGTATCATCATTTTTTTCGCTATCTACCACATTTTTTAGCAAATCTTTCACTTTTTGACTGTCAATTTTGGACAAAATCAAAGCCCCTGTTTGTCGTAAATCAGCCGTTTTCTCCGATAACAAAGCATTTGCTCTTTCTATCACAGATTCGCCTCTTTTTGCCAAGAAACTTGCCAAAGCTTCCCGCACTTTTTTGGCTTTATTTTTTGCCAAAGCCCAAATTTTCTCCTCATATTCGCTGTGTTCAAGGGTAGAAATGAGTGAAAAAAGGTGTTTAAAATAATTATTCCCTGCTTTTGTGGCATTGCAGTCGAAGGCAGCCATGAGGATAGGCAGACTTTTTTGCCCTAAATGTTTATGAATTACATTTAAAGTCTGTTCTTCTATGGGCATTTTACCATAATTTTCGATAAAAAGGGTAGCATATTCTTCGGGTGTTTGCTTAATTTCGAGCTTTGCTAGGTTTTCTGCCCCTTTTTCTAGAATAATCCCTAATTCTGTCGCACTATAAGGAATATAATTGCCAGAAATGCTGTCCCAATTGCTAGATTCATGAAAATATCGGCTTGCGCCTGTGCCATAGTTCTTGATTTCAACGCCAATCATCTCTAAATAACGATGTGAAAAAGCAAGTTCTTGGGATTTGTACATTTCTGGCAACTCTTTTACCAACTCTTTTTGCAACAAATACACACAAACTGCTGCTTCTATTTTACTAAGCCATTTTTCTACAAAAGGAGCAAAAAACTTGGCATCTTGGGTCAAAAGATAGATAACGGTATAGGTAGCAACCTCTTTTTGATTATAATAATTAGTTGTAATAGGGATAAAATCATGTATATTATTAACAATCAAATCTTTGCGTACAGGATAAAAAAGGCGAACTAACTGGTCGCTATAATGTGCATAATTACTTGCCGCAAACTTCCGAATACATAACATAATGTCATCATCGTTAAAAGTACGCACAAATTCGCCCGCAGCCGTTACATCATCTCCATTTCTGAAAAAATTATGATAACTATTCATAATAATGCGAGACAAAATATTTTCATTTGTAATGCCATTTTTACATAGCATTTCGATAATGAGGTTAAATGCCTGCTTATTCTCATCTGTTATATTGTATAGATAGTTATTCAAATAGTTAAATATCTGATAACTAAAACCTTCGTAAGTATTACCTATATTTTCCCAACAAAGGGGCTGTGTTATGATACGAAAAATGCGTTCCTGCAATTCACCCCAATGTGCAGGACTGCCAATGAGTTCTGTCAAACGATAAAAATAATAGGTATATTGCATACCTACTTGTGGCAAATCTTCGGTTTCGCCCGTTAAATATGCACCTACCGCATCAACCGTAGGGTGCAATGAGACATCCCAAGAAATATAATCTTTGGTGTCTTTGACAAATTGTTGAATTTGTTCGAGTTGTGTCATTTTTTGCTATTTTTGTGGGAATTTTGTTGCATTTATACTATATTTATACGAATATAAAGCATTAAGGTTCTTATTTTATAACTTTTTGCGCAATAAAAGGTTATGTTTTTACAAATGCAATAACATGTTTCAATTTAAACAATTTGTTATAAATCAAGATAAATGCGGCATGAAAATTTCGTCCTCTGCATGTATGCTTGGTAGTTTAGCACATATTTCGCAAAATGTATGTACTGTGTTAGATATTGGAACAGGCACAGGTTTGCTTGCATTGATGATAGCGCAAAGAACCGCATTATTGCCTGATTATCAAAAAGTTGTGCTAATAGATGCAATTGAAATAGACACTGACGCAGCTTTACAAGCTGCTCAAAATTTTGCAACAAGTCCTTGGAAAAATCGTTTACATCTCATTCATACAGACATCACAACTTGGGCATTTGAGACAGAGAAACGTTATGAAATGATTGTTTGCAATCCCCCTTTTTTCCGTACATCAAGCCTTTCTATTGATGAAAAACGGCGTTTGGCAAGGCATGAAAATAGCTTAGATGTGCCTGTTTTAGCAGATATTGCTACCACACTATTAACGAAAAATGGCACAATTTGGCTTCTCATTGCCGCCGCTTCCTACACGCATTATTTGTCTATTTTTGAAGAAAAAAAACTATTACTTTGCCACGAAATTGCTTTGTGGGATAGCCCCGAAGCAGAAAAATGTTTTTGTTATATTTTGCAATTTAGTAGCAGACAAGAGGGCAAAATAAGCGAAAAGTATTATTTTAGAGATGCGAAAAATGGCGCATATTCTGCTGATTATGAAAAGGCTATGAAAGATTTTTTAATCATTTTTTGAGTAAAATATGAAATTCCAAATGTTTCTTTTTGGTTGTATTGGCATCGCTACCGAAATCGCCTTTGTCGCTTTGTTTGACAACATTGCTGCTTTTCAAGATAAAGGGTTTATTGACCCACGCTTTGTGGGACATAGTTATGTATGGATGTTTTTTCTCTACATATGGATTCCTTTGGTATATCGCTATATTTATCCAAAATTACAACATATTAATTTGTTAATCAGGCTGTTAATATATGCTTGCTTATTTATTGTAATAGAATTTTTTGCTGGATTAGGTTTGGATATTGCCACAGGCGTTTGCCCTTGGGACTATACAGGCAAAACGATTTTGTCTATTTTGGGTTACACGAGATTAGATTATTTACCTTTTTGGATGCTATTTGGCTTTTTTTGCGAAAAAATATGTCAAAAACTTGCAAAGCATTTTTCAGAAAGTTTCATTTACAACTCATATAAGCTCATAATTAATGAAAAATATTATTACACAAAGACTCATTATTTCGCATTTTTCGGCACAAGATGCGCCTTTTATTTTTGAATTGCTAAATATGCCCGAATGGATACAGTTTATTGGCGACCGTAATATCAAGACTTTGGCTGATGCCGAGCATTATATTGTCGCTAAGTTGATGCCAAGCTATGCCACAAATGGTTTTGGTTTTTATTTGGTTAAGCTCAAAGATGGGGAAACGCCTATTGGTATGTGCGGCTTGGTCAAAAGAGATAGTTTGGAAAATGAGGACATTGGTTTTGCTTTCCTGACAAATTTCACAGGAAAAGGCTATGCTTTTGAAGCGGCTACGGCAACTTTGCTACATGCAAAAGAAGATTTGAAACTTGGCAAAATATCCGCAATCACTGTACCTAACAACATCAATTCCATTCGATTATTGGAGAAAATAGGCTTAGGTTTTCAAAAAAACATCAAACTCGCCGATGATGCAGAGGAACTTATGTTGTTTGAAAAGGATTTGAATTAATGCTATTTTTTGCATAAAGTAGGGGTTGCAACCCCTACTTTATGCAAAAAAACGTGCTTTGAGGCTTGTCTCCATAAAAACCCTTATATAGCCTATTTTTTTTTGCTTTTTTAGGTAAAATATTTGCATTTATTCAAAAAAGTAGTAGGTTTGCAACATTATTTTACCATTTAATCTTTCAGAAGTATGACATTTAACTGGATAGCTGTTTTTGGTGCTGCTTTTATTCCTTTATTGACAGGAATGATTTGGTACAATCCCAAAGTATTGGGCAATGCGTGGATGAGCAGCGCAGGTTTGGACGAAGAAAAGCTCAAAGGCGCAAACATGGCGTTGATATTTGGCTTAACCTATCTTTTTGGGCTTTTCATTGCTGTTAGCATGATGGGGGTTACTGTCCATCAAATGCACTTTGGTTCTGTGTTTGCAAACGACCCCACTGCCAAAGACCCAAATTCAGAAATTGGAAAGATGATTGCAGATTTTTACAGCAAATATAGCTCAAATTTCCGCACGTTTAAGCATGGCGCACTGCATGGGGGACTCACAGGCTTCTTTTTTGCCATGCCTGTACTTGCCATCAATGCCTTGTTTGAGCGCAAAGGTTTCAAATACATTGCCATTCATACATGTTATTGGATTTTGACCTTGTTGTTGATGGGCGGCGTTGTATGTGCGTACTTATAATACGGTTTTCTTTATCTCCACAATCACCGACTTTGAAGTAGGTGTGTGGCTCTTGTCCGCAATGGAATGAATGGGAACTAACACATTGGTTTCA
>JAAFHL010000233.1 GCA_013298365.1 Bacteroidota bacterium
AAATACGATATGTACCTGCATCTAAATTGTTAAAAATATAATAACCTGTTCCATCAGTTGTAAGCGTTTGTGTTGCACTTGTCGTAACATTGAACAGGGAAACCGTTATATTTGCAATGCCGGGTTCGGTAGCATCTTGAATGCCATCTCTATCTGTGTCATACCACACAAAATTGCCTATGCTACCTTTTCCACCATTTGTAGCTTGCTGAATAAGCCCTGCATCAATCGAAGTGTTTGTTTCTGCCGCCGCCAAAACAATCAAATCGCTTGTACCATTTGTATTTGCATCGCTGTCTGTGTTATTGCCTGCACCGCCATCAGTATCTTTTGTAGTAAAAGAAAAACCTTGGGGGATATTGCTAAATTGTACATAATAATTTCCTGCTGCCAACTGCCAAAAACGATAATTGCCCTTGCTATCTGTAACACTTGTGGCAACGCTGTTAAATGTACTATTTAACAAATTAACCGTTACACCCGCAACACCTGCTTCATTTGCATCTTGCAAGCCATCTAAATCGCCATCAAGCCACACTTTATCGCCTATATTTGCTGTGCCAACAGGTGCAGTAAGGTAAAAAGCAGCATCTATATTGGTCAAGTTCTCACCTGCACCCAACAAAATACGGTCGGTTTTGCCTGTGCCTAATATGTCGCTGTCTAAGTCGTCATTTGTTCCCTGATTTGCCGAAGAATAGGCGTAGCCGCTTGGCAAGGTAAAAGAAAGATAATAAGCTCCGCCATTTATGCCATAAAAAACATAGTTTCCATAGCCATCAGAATAAGTTGTATCTATCGGGTTATTTAAGCCATCATATAAAATGACTTGTACACCCGAAATGCCTGGCTCTCCACTGTCTTGAACGCCATTTTGGTTAATGTCATTCCAAACAAAATCGCCAATCGCACTTTGACTTGCGGTTTGCGGGATAAGCGCAACGTCCCATGACAAATCTTGCTCAGCTACAACTATATTTGTAAGCATTGTTCTGCCCGTTGCAAGATTTATATCACTGTCCAAATTGTCATTTCCGCCTTGGTCTTGTGGGCTAAAAGTGTAGCCTACAGGCGGCGTTACACCCATTTGATAATTTCCTGCTGCAATATGTTGAAATAAATATTTTCCTGTTTGGTCTGTTTTTGTGGTCATAACAATGTTGCCTGTTCCATTGTATAAAGTAACGGTAACATTTGCAACGCCTGCTTCTCCCGCATCTTGAATCCCATCTTTATTGGTATCATACCACACAAAATCGCCAAATGTGCCTGTACTTTGCGGCTGAAAATAAATCCCTGCATCTATGCCCAAAGTATCTTCAAAAGGTACAATCGTAAAAGTCCCTGTTTTTCCTGCAAAAGTCAAAACATCGCTGTCTGTACTTTCATTTCCACCTGTTGTGGGCGAAAAAACATAGTCCGTAGGCAAAGTAACTTGAATTTGATAATTTCCTTCTGTAACTTCGTTAAAATAATAATGCCCTGCTGCATCTGTTTTTACAACATTGATAATTTGATTGCTCGCAACAGCTATCAAAGAAACGGTAACACCACTTGCTCCTGTTTCTCCCACATCTTGCACACCGTCTTGATTTGTATCTATCCATACATAATCGCCTACTACCATTTTAGGCGTAAAAAAGCCAAAGTCAAGTCCATGATTGCTTTCTCCTGCTGCCCCTACAAGTGCGGAAATTTGCGGAACAGCTCCCACAATCGTAGCATCACTGTCAATCAACTCATCTTGACCTGCACCTGTCGTGGCATTTGCAGGAGATAAATAGAAACCTGTTAAGCCATTTAGTCCACTTATACCGCTCCATTCTGTGGCAGCAAGACTTACAATATATTGCTGTCCTACTTTTAAACCCGCCTGAAAACCAATGATTGTAGGGTCGCCATCAAGAATATTACTGGCATTAAATGCCCAATTTCCTTTGCTATCTGTGGTATCACTTGCCAGCAGCATACCATCAGAAATATTATCCTCATCAAAGTCTGCATATAATTCTACAATGACATTGGCAATACCATATTCGTCTGCATCTTGTACGCCATCTTCGTCATAGTCATTCCACACACGATTACCTATTTCATTAGGGGCAGGTGCAGATACAATTTCTATGTCCCCTACACCATTTGCTTTACCCAAAAATGGGTCGCTTGATGCACCACCATTAAAAACCGTAAAACCTTTGGTTCTATCACCTGTGTTATTGTTAAACCAACTTATTCCTGCATCAAAGGCTGCATTAAAATCATCGGCAGGGTCAAGTGAGGTAACAACTATATCTGTATAACCAGGGATTTGCGCCAAACCACCTACTACTACTTCATCGTGCATGATAAAGGTCGTGCCTGAATAGGTAGTTTGACTGATAGGAAATTTGTCCCTAAAAATATACTCACCATTATTAGGTCCTTCCAAATTTCCCGCACCAGTTGATGGACCAAAAGTTCCTGCGGGATTAGATTGTGCATTGCTTTCTATGTTCCAACCACCTGTACCATTAGGGCTTGCATAGAGCAAATCACCTGCGGTAACGCCACTATATGAGCCTAAGCCGTCTGTATCTTGTTGCGAAAAACCTGTTTGGTCACCATATCTATCTCTAAAACCTAATTGCATGATATCGCCATTAAAAGTAATATCCGACAAAATAGCTTGCGGCACAGCGTGTTCATTGCCAAAGGCAGCATTAGCAGCAATGGTAAAAACGCCTTTCCAAGGCTGCCAATTCGCAGAAATGCTATTTGCGCCATCATTTACCGCAAAATGACGAGGATAATTGAGGGGAAAATCCAATACTTTGGTAAAAACTTGTGTACTTGGATTAAAGGAATACACAAACCCATATAACTCACTTACCAACTGTGCAGTTTGTGAGGTATGAACTAAGCCTACATATACTAATCCATTTTTAATCCCTAAACCAAAGGGACGAATATCACTTGCTAAATTTGTCCCTACCAAACCTGCCAAACCTGTAAGGTCGCCTGCAACAGGAAAACGTTCAATCTGCACAGCTGTAGGTGCAACAGGATTTGTTGCAGAGCCGACAGGAATTTTGTACAATTTTCTATCTGCAAGGTTGATGGTCCAAAGTGTTTTCTCATCTTCGGAAATATCCAAATCCCCCAAAGCAATTTTACCCACAGGGTCCCATGCAGCAGAATCTTTGCGCCAATTTACGGCTGCTGCCGTAAGCGGGTGAGGGTCTGCACCTGCTGTACCTGCGCCAAGCAAAGTATTCAAATTCAAAAAAGTAACGGTTGTACCTGCGGTTAAATCGCTTCTATAAATTGCTCCAGTTCCTGCGGGACCAAAACCAACATGTCTTTTCATCAAAGCCGATGAAAAGACACTGTTTGAACCTTTTTGATGGGCAATGCCATACGTTGTTCCAATTTGTGCCGCCGTAGATACGGGAATTTTACCCGCACTTGCCGAGCCTGCTACATTTCCCAAGGAATAAGGCATATAGTTGAGCGTAATGCGATTGGCATTTGTGCCTGCAACTTGATGCCCTTCTACATAAGTATTATAAGCTACTTTGGGGTTTACTTCGACATAATCAGCAGGATTATTTACTGCATAATTTATATTTATCGCACTTGCACCGCCTGTTATAAATTGAACTGATGAACCATTGTCATTTGTCAAAGACGTAGGAAAAGCTTGATAAGTACTGCTTCCAATGGTACTTGTGTTTGCTACAACAAACTCTATACGCACCTTTTGCCCACTTCTTACCATACCTGTATTTGACCCTAATGTGCCATTATAGCTAGAACCACTCGCTGGAATAGCATACGTGCCATCGCTACCCGTTTGATAGGACGCAATCAATACATCAGCCGTATTATAGGCATTGACCGTAATCCCTGAAACACCTGGCTCATTCGGGTTGAGCGTTTGACGTGTGCCATTGTGATTGTAATCTCGATACACAGTACCTGCAATCTGTGCATGTCCCGAAAAGAAAAGAAAAGAAAAACACAACAGCACTAATGAATAAGTAATTGTCTTCATAATGATTATCAGAGATTGAAGAATTGTGAATGGAAAGCTTTTTATGCTCGAAGGGAAAAAAGCAAACATAGAATCGGAAATAATTAGCTTGATATATTATTATAATCAATCTTTGTGCCATTTGTAAGAAAGTGATAAAATATTAATATTTTCGTATGTTTTTTTCATATAAATATGCACTAAAATATTATTTTCATAAAAAGTAAATTACAAACACTATTTATATTAAAATATTGATTATCAATATTTTTTATCAAAAAAATATTTTTTATTTTTTCATAAATAAACCCATAAATAATTTCACAACCTATTTTCAGAAAAAAAACACCTTGTAATATTTTGTCTCATTTAGGTAAAAAATATGTCGAAATTGCGAAAGTAATTGGAAACAATTATCTTTGTAAAAATTATCATTAACGTATGAAATTATTACTTTCTGCCCCTTTTCTTAATGGAAATGAATGGAAATACATTCAAGATTGCTTGGATACGGGCTGGGTTTCGTCTGTGGGAAAATATGTTTCGCTTTTTGAGCAGCAAGTTGCCGACTATGTGGGCGCAAAATATGGCGTAGCGTGTGTGAATGGAACGGCTGCCCTGCATATTTCGCTTATGATAGCAGGGGTAAAAGCTGGAGATTATGTCATTTTACCCAATGTTACCTTCATTGCAAGTGCAAATGCTATCAAATATGTAGGCGCAGAACCGATTTTGATAGATGCTTGTGCAGCAACTTGGCAAATGGATTTGGACTTGTTAGCCAATTTTTTGGCAGAAAAAACAGAAATTGATGCGGCAGGAAATTGCCTTTTGAAAGAAAATAAACAAAGAATCTCGGCAATTATGCCTGTACATATTTTGGGTAATATGGGCGATATGACACAGTTGTTGGCAATCGCTAAAAAACATCATTTGTCCATCATAGAGGATTCAACAGAGGCTTTGGGCAGCACTTTTGAAGGGAAATTTGCGGGTACTTTTGGCACATTGGGCTGTTTTAGTTTCAATGGAAACAAAATTATTACAACAGGTGGTGGCGGCGTAGTTGTAACAGATGATGAGAGGTTGGCAAAAAAAGCCAAGCATTTGACCACACAAGCAAAAAGCCACAAAACCGAATATATTCATGATGAAATTGGCTATAATTATCGTTTAGTCAATATTTTAGCCGCCTTGGGTGTGGCACAATTAGAGCAGTTGCCACATTTTTTGGAAAGAAAAATAGCGATTTCAGGCTGTTATAATCAGGCTTTGAGCAGCTTTCCCAATGTTTCCTTTCAAGCTGTTTTGCCACAAGTCAAAGAAAATCATTGGCTCTATACTTTTCAGCACCCGCAAGCACAGGAATTGTTAAAATATCTCAATCAACAAGGCATAGAATCTCGCCCTCTATGGCTGCCCATGAATCAATTAAGCATGTTTGCTGATGCTATTTTTGTTTCAGAAAAAAATATATCTGCCCATTTGTATCAAACATGCCTAAGTATTCCTTGTTCGGTAAATATCACTGCCGAAGAACAGGCTTATGTGGTGGCACAAATAAAAAACGGTTTATCGCTAACATAAAATAGGCTAACACTTTGCAGATGTTAGCCTATTTCAATGCGAATGAAAACGAATATTAAAACCTTCTGTGTCTCAATGTAATGTTTATGCTACGTCCATTTACGGTAACAACTGCTTTGTCATCGCAAGTTCCGTTACCAAAATCAATGCTACGAGTAGGTTTACCTGTGGGCGTAAGGTTCAAAATACCACTCACCCAATGACGGCAGCCCATGATTCTGTGCAAAGGATTTGCCTCATCAACTACGGCTGTATAACCTTTTCCATCTGTGTGTGTGCCAGCTCCCGTTCCCCAAACGTTATATTCGTCATCACTTCTTTCTTCTGTTGCTTCACCTGCTACCCATTCACGATATTTGTCTGCTGTAAATGTGATTGTACCCTTGTTATCTGCAAGTGTAACTGTGCCATTAGTCGTAACCTGATATTCAATAAAAGTGTCTCCATCTGTATCTCCCAAATTTTTAATCACTTTTGTGCCTGCGATTTGATTGTCATTCACAAAATAATTGTCTGGGCTAATCGTGATAACTGTGCCAACTTCCCGATATGCACCTGTATAAGTTACCAAGATTTTGCCCCTACGGTCTCTGCCGTCATTTCCTGTGCAGTTTGTTGTACCAAAATCAATGAGAATGGTTTTCGCTACATCATCACGTGTGATTGTTGCGCAGCCCGAAGTAATGTCCGAAATGTCTCCATTTTTGAAAGAACTAATGCTTCCTGCAAAGGCTTGGTCAGAAATACATTGCATATCATCATAGTTACTTTCCACATCACTACTTTGACGAAGCATACTTTCTGCTGTATCGTTGTCCAAAGAATCGGCTCTGTTACAACCGATAATAAATGAGCTGGCAATGGCAGCGATAGTGAGCATACGAGATACAAAATTCATTGTTTTCATAATGTTGTAAAAATTAGATTGTTGTTATTAGTTGCTTTACAAAGATATAGAGAGGCGAAAAAAAGAAAGGTTTAATGGCGAACATAAAAAATAGATATATATTTTCACAAATGGTTTTCTCATAAAAGATAAAAACACAAAGAACACAAAATAGCCTATTTTTCTATACATTTTTGTGTTCTTTGTGAATCCCTTGTGAACTTTGTGGTAAAATTCAACCTTTTTATGCAAGTATTTTTTTATGAGAAAGCCATATATTTTCACACCCACAATCAACTATTTTGCCTATTTTTAGGTTCTTGCAACATAAAATTAAACAATATGCTCCTTAGAATCGTCCGTATGGAATTTCAGCCTGAAAAGCTCACTGATTTTCTGGCAATTTTTGAAAAAAGTAAACAAAGTATCCGCACCTTTTCGGGCTGTCAATATTTGGCATTGCATACAGATGCCAAAAATCCATACATACGCTATACATATAGCAAATGGGAATCAGAAGCTGCATTAGACGTGTATAGAAACAGTGAACTTTTTGCCATAACTTGGGCAAATACAAAGGTTTTGTTTGCGGCAAAACCACAGGCGTTTTCTTTATTTTTGGCAGATGAAATTTGTTAATCCCTATTTCCTGTTCCCATACCAAAACTCACCCGAAAGAAAAAACCTTGAGGACTCACAGGATTTGAGCGAATCCGAGCATCTTCAATTGTCCAACTATTGCCGATTTTTGGGGTATAAACATAGCCTCCTGAAACGCCAATCACTGCATTGTTGTCGCTATCACCCGGAATAGGCGTAACGATTGTCGCATTAAGGGCAGCCTCTGTTACCATACCATATACATTATTTTTGTACAGAACGCCATCGGTAGGCGTTCTATAACGCAGAAATGCACCGCCCCCCCCTACCCCAATTGTGGGATAAATAAAATATACTTCATCAAATTGATAGGCAACCACGCCTATTTTGGGCATAAGCATCGCTTCACGCATGTAGGCAAACGTAGGTTCGCCAACGCCACTTACGGCAAAAGTACG
>JAAFHL010000234.1 GCA_013298365.1 Bacteroidota bacterium
TTAATATTTTATTTTTACCTTTGAGGCACATATTAAACAGTTATTACCAAATAATAGACAATTTTTAGCTAAAATCATACACCTATGTATATGATTTAATTTAATTTATATGAAAATATCGTATATTTCCATTCTTCCATGCTTTTTATGCGCCTTATCCCTCAAAGTCGCAGCACAACAACAGCCTGATTTGGGAACAATTCATGGTAGTCTTGTATCTGATGCACAATATACGTTTGTAGATTCTACAATCGGAGCAGAGTCAAGATCTGAAAAAATCTTGTCCAATTCTTATTTACAACTTTTGTACCAAAGAGGTAAAATAGAAGTAGGTACTCGTTTTGAAATTTATCAAACGCCGCTTTTGGGTTTTGACCCTCGCTACACAGGTTTAGGCATTGCCAATAAATATGCTCGTTATCATGGCGATTTTTTGGATATTACTGTAGGAAATTTTTATGAGCAGTTTGGAAATGGTTCTATTTTGCGTGCCTATCAAGAATGGGCTTTGGGG
This sequence comes from Bacteroidota bacterium, assembly GCA_013298365.1. Lineage (GTDB taxonomy): Bacteria > Bacteroidota > Bacteroidia > J057 > J057 > JAAFHL01. The sequence continues at coordinate 515 of JAAFHL010000234.1, forward strand.
ATTGATAATTCTATTGAAGGTTTGCGGGTAAAAGTGAGACCTAAAAAGGGCGTAACTTTTACAGCTTTGGTGGGAAAACAAAGGGCTTTTTGGGAAAAATCGAAAGGCATTGTACGTGCGGCAGATATGGACGTGAATTTGAATGCAGTGATTCCTTCCTTAGAAAAAAGCAAAAATCGTTATACTTTTGGGGCAAGTGCTGTGAGTAAATATCAGGCAGATGACAGCCCTACGCTCAAATTACCCCAAAATGTTGCCGCTTTTTCGGGACGTGCTGCTTTTACAAGAGAGGCAATTCACTTTGAGGCGGAAGGGGCTTACAAGATAAATGACCCTGGGGCAACCAATAAATACGTTTTTAATACAGGTAATTCGCTCTATTTGCAAGGGAGTTATTCCAAAAAAGGTTTTGCAGTAAGTGGCTCGGTAAAAAGGGTAGATAATATGGACTTCCGTTCTGATAGAAATGCCAATTTCAATTCTCAAACCTTGAGTTTTTTACCGCCTATTACCAAAACGCATACTTATCGTTTGCCTACTTTGTATCCGTATGCAACACAGCCGAATGGTGAGTTTGGTGGACAGGTGAATCTTTATTATCGTATCAAAAAAGGAACGGCTTTGGGCGGAAAATATGGCTGGCAATTCGCTCTCAATTATGCAAGGGTAAATGGTTTAGATACAACAGGCGTTTATTCAAAAATTACCGATTCTACAGGAAGTTACAATTATTTGTATAAATCTTCTTTCTTAGGCAGCAAAGACAAATACTATTTTGAAGATTTTAATATTGAAATCGCAAAAAAATGGAGTCAAAAATTCAAACAAACTTTGACATATGTATATCTTGGTTACAACAAGGAAGTCGTGCAAGGAAAACCTGGTATGATTTTTTCACACAATATCATCTTGGAAAGTAGTTACGAATTTGATGACAAAAATGCCTTACGTACCGAAATTCAACATATGTATATTGATAAGAAAAATAAAGACCAAGATTTTGGTAACTGGGCAATGTTGATGTTGGAATATTCGGTTTCGCCCCATTGGTATTTTACCGTATTTGATGAATACAATTATGGCAATCCCGAAAAAGCAAAACGAGTACATTATGTGAGCAGCCAGGTTTCCTATATCAAAGACTCTCACCGTATTGCAATCGGCTATGGCAGACAACGTGAGGGTTTGTTATGTGTGGGTGGGATTTGTAGGGCTGTACCAGCATCTAATGGCTTTACACTTTCATTTTCAAGCACTTTTTAAGGGTTGAGAAAGATATAGTTTTTCGAACAGCTTTTTACAACTTATGAATAAGTTGCAAAAAGCTGTTTTTCTTTTTTAACTTTTCCAAGATTAATTCGTAAAACGCTAAGAAAACCCTAATACATATGCAAGTTTCTTTTTTGATACTCACTTATACTGGAGCAGCGTCTTTGAACGAATGGGAAGATAATACCCATACTGCCCAGACTAATGAGAATTCAAAAAAAACTATTGACCATTTTGTATTAGGAACATTTTGTACACTATCCTTCATTCTTACACCTGCCCTGCATAGTTTTACAATGCCGAGATAGAGGTTGAATTATTAAAGCAGATTTTGTGAGAATTTGTTTGAAAAAAAATAAAGAAGAAAAATAGGGTTCATAAGGTTATATTTCATAGTCTTCAAGGTTCTTATTAGTTTGATAATCAGTGATATATAAAATAATATGGTGATGAGAGTAATTTTGCAAAAAAGCAAATGGTGTCATTGTGGCACAAAGACGGAAGAAAAAAGGAATAGCTTGGTCAAAAACAAGCTCAAAAGCACTCGCTATTGTCAAAGTAAATATGCATAATAAGCGTGCTGCTGACTAAATTTTAACACCGTTTTCGTTACACAAAGAAAAAATGTGTATATTTGTGAGTGTTTAAACATTAATTTCTTATTTTTTATGCAACAAAAACGTACGTACGGCATTCTTTTAGCACTTTGTGCATTTGTAATCGGCACAGGGGCTGTATTGAGCGACAATGGTAAGGCTGGCTATGCTAAGTCTCCAGGTGAAAATTCTTGTTCAAGCTGCCACAGTGGTGGCGCAACTTCTGGCTCGGTTGCTATGGGTTCTGATATGGTAGATTGGCAATATGTGCCTGGTCAAACCTACAACATGACGGTAACTATCACACAAACAGGTATGACGGTATTTGGCTTGTGTACAGAGGCACTTACCGCCGCAAATGTAAATGCAGGCACCCTTATCGCTGGAACTGGAAATCAAGTAAAAAATAATCCCTCTAATAACCGTAAATGTATTACACATGTATTGAATGGTGGTGCAACAGCAAATGCAAAAACCTTTAATTTTACATGGACAGCACCAGCAGCAGGTACAGGTAATGTTACTTTTTATACAGCGGCGTTAGCGGCAAATAAAAATGGACAAACTTCAGGAGATGCTGTTTATACCATGACACAAGTTGCTATCGAAAAAACTTCTGTTTCAGTTGATGAAATATTTGAGGTAAAAGCCTTGCAAATTGCACCAAATCCTGTAACGGATTGGGTAAATATTGCCACTACTCACAACGACATTGCAAGCTATCATGTAATCGATATGAATGGCAAAGAAGTGATGAATGTAGCAACTGCACCTATTTTTGTGGCTTCACTTCCAACAGGCATGTATTTTCTTCAAGCCATGAACAAAGAAAATCAAGTGGTAGCAGTAGAAAGAATGGTAAAAAAATAAGTGGTTACTATTTTTATGAAAAATTCATATTTTGGGTCATTGAGCGAAGTCGAAGCGACCACCAGAAATTTGGCAAAACTAAATTAATATATCGGCGTTTCGGCTCCGCTGAACGACCGATTCTAACAATTTGTATCTCATAAAAAAACGTCCTATTTGATGGCTCAAATAGGACGTTTTTTTATGGCAGATAGTTTAGTTTTTACTTTCCCAAACGCTTATTTTCTCATTTAGCCAAGCCGATAGACTGGTAACAGAAAGATATAAATAAATGACAGGCAGCATTTTAAACAAGCCTCTTTTTATCGTATTGTCCAAGCTCGCCGCCTCAAAAATATTGTCTATCAAGCCCAAACCGACATAAAGAAAAAGTAGCCATATCAAGATTTCCCAACCTTTTTTGTCCCTAAAAATGAGGAAATTTGCTATTGTCCAAATCGCAAAGATGATAAAAATATAGCCCCAAAGGATTTGATGTCCCATGAGTTTGGTAATAATGTCGGAATAAATGGCAAAAAGATTGCCGATATCAGTGGCAGTGCTTGCTATTTGCTCACCCACAGGGTGCTTCGGAAAAATATACTGCACCACAACAATGTTCCATAAAGCAAAAAATATAAAGGGAATGCCGCCAATAATAGCAGAACCCAAAATAGCTTCTTTGATATTTTCTTTGAAATGCGTAGCAAAAACAAGGATAACTGCCATCGGTACAAACAAAGCCGTATCACTCCTTGACCATACACTGAATCCCAAAAGAATGGCGGAAAGAATAAGCGTTTTGAGAGATTTTGCTTGATAATAATCATAAAAATAGGCTACACTTGCCCCCAAAAATACAGCACAGCTAAAATCGGTGAGCATCATAAAGGTATAGCCAAAAAACTCTGAAATCAAGCACAAAAGTACGGTAAATATCCCTGCAAGTATCGGGTGCGTATAACTTCTCATTTTTCCATACATAAATAACAAAAAGCCTACAAACTCAATACCTAACCAAGGTTGCCCCACTTGATTGCCACAAAGACGGGTAAGAATTTGTGAGAAAGTGGTAAAAGGTGCATAAAACAACTGATTTTGAACATGCCCTGCCAAGTTTGGCGTAGTAAAAACACTCGAAACCAAATGCCCTTCCTTTACCGCATATTTTGCCAATAAATCCATTCCCACAACCGCATCATACGGGGTAACAGGCACATAAACCGCCCGCCAAATGGAAATATAGGCAATATAGCCCAACATGCCCCAAAAAGGCAATTCATATATCCGAATGTCCCATTTTTGCTGAAAAAGTTGTTGATAGGCACGCAGGGTTTTGCCTACAGCCGCATTGCTCAACATTGTAAAAGCTACTAATCCAATGAGTACATTGTTCAGATTCAAGGAAATATGAAAAATTTCTAATAAATATATGACAAAAGTATGTAAACCCATACCCAGCAAAATGGACAATCCTAAGCGTTCTGCACGGGTCTTAACTGCTTCAAAATGAGCCGAAATACCAAAGCCTGCAAGAATATATAAAAGAATTAATAAATACAACATTTGTATATTATGATGAAAGTGGTTTATTTTTTATTGCGGCAAATATAGAAATAAAAGCCGATTCAAAATGATTAATTTTTTATTTGTCTCTTTTTTCCTTTGAGACTTTGGGTAAAAATCAAAAAATAAGCCCTGTCTTTCTCACTTTTTTCGTTATAGCAGGAAAAAACTCGTATTTTTGCCCCTCAAATCACATAAAATATGTCCTCTTCCAATATTCAAACTTCCGTTGCCGCGGAAATTTCGTTAGAAACATTGTTCAAAGCCTACGACTTGATGCAAACAGCGAAGGCAATGACCATTTTATACGAAGAAAATAAAGAAATCACTGCCAAATATGTACATGCTACTTCTCGTGGGCATGAGGCAATTCAGTTAGCGATGGCAATGCAGTTGCTGCCCCAAGATTTTGTTGCACCTTATTATAGAGATGATGCTATTTTGTTGGGCATTGGCATGAGTCCATATGAGCTGATGTTGCAGTTATTGGCACGTAAAACCGACCCTTTTTCGGGCGGGCGCACCTATTATGGACACCCAAGTTTGCGCAGAGACCATCAGCCCAAAATTCTTCATCAATCTTCTGCCACAGGTATGCAGGCAATCCCAACAACGGGTGTGGCGCAAGGCATTAAATATTTGGAAGGGCAAGGCATTACAACTTATGAAAATGGCGAATTACCTGCCATTGCTGTTTGTTCCATTGGTGATGGCGCAATTACAGAAGGTGAGGTTTCGGAGGCGTTTCAAATGGCGGCTTTGCACCAACTTCCTATCATTTATTTGGTGCAAGACAATGGCTGGGGCATTTCTGCCAAAGGCTCGGAAATGTATGCGCAAAATGCTTTTGAATTTATCAAAGGTTTTAAAGGAATTGAGGCAATTTCCATCAATGGTAGCGATTTTATCGAATGTTATACGGCTTTTCAAGAGGTGATTCACAAAGTGCGTACAGAACGCCGCCCTTTTTTGGTACACGCACCTGTGCCTTTGCTCAATCACCATACATCGGGTGTGCGCAAAGAATGGTATCGTTTCGATTTTGCTGAGCATCAACTCCATGACCCTATTGACTTTTTTCACAACGAATTGAGAGACATGGGCATTAAGGAAGAAATTTTGCTGAAAATTCAAGCAGAAGCCGTTCAAAAAGTACGTGCCGATTATGAAAAAGCTTTGTTAGCTCCAGAACCTGAAGCAGCAGATTTGTATAAGCATATTTATGCACCTACGCCTATAACCGAAGAAAAAGGAGAAAGAACGCCCAAAGATGCTAAAGAGGTAATGATGGTAGATGCGGCATTACACGCTGTTGAGGTCATTTTAAATGCACACCCCGAATCGCTTTTATATGGACAAGATGTAGGCGGTGAATTAGGCGGTGTGTTTAGAGAGGCGGCACTTTTGGCAAAAAAATATGGGGATAAACGTGTTTTTAATACGCCTATTCAAGAGGCTTATATTATTGGTAGCACCGTAGGTATGTCGGCGGTGGGCTGCAAACCCTTTGTAGAAGTACAGTTTGCCGACTATATTTGGCCCGCAATCAATCAATTATATGCAGAATTGAGTCGTTCTTATTTTTTGTCAAATGGAAAATGGAATGTGCAATCGGTGATTCGTGTACCAATCGGGGCGTATGGAAGTGGCGGACCTTTCCATTCTTCGAGCGTAGAATCTGCGATTTTGACCATCAAAGGCGTAAAAGTAGTTTATCCTTCTAATGCAGCTGACATGAAAGGCTTAATGCGAGCAGCTTTTTACGACCCCAATCCTGTGATTATGTTTGAGCATAAGGGTTTGTACTGGGGCAAAGTACCAGGTAGCAAAGACGCAAAAACGATAGAACCTGCTGACGATTATATTATTCCTTTGGGAAAAGCCCGTATTTATTTGGCAGCAAGTGAGACGGCGGTAGAAAATGGCGAATCTTGCTTGGTTGTTACCTACGGAATGGGTGTACATTGGGCAAAAAACGCAGCAAAATCTTTTGACGGGCAAGTAGAAGTCTTGGATTTGCGCAGCCTTGAGCCTTTGGATTGGGAAGCGATTGTAGCAGGTACAAAAAAACATAGCAAAGTCTTGATTCTCACCGAAGAATGTTTACAAAATTCCTTTGCAGAGTCTTTGGCAGGTCGCTTAGCTTTTGAATGTTTTAAGCATTTAGATGCGCCTGTGCATACTATGGGGGCGGAAAACTTCCCTGCGATTCCCCTCAATTCGGGGTTGGAGGCGTATATGCTGCCAAACGCTGAAAAAGTAGTAAAGAAAATAGAGGAGTTGTTGAATTGGTAGGCAAGTATATGGCTGTGTCCCTTGAAGGTGTTTTCAACCTTCAAGGGGGATAGCAGAAATCGAAGATATTGTCTTAATATTTTAGCTACGTTCCAAAGTAGAGACTTATACTTATTCCTCTATCCCGTTAGAGATAAAATATCGTTAAAAACATAAATCTCCCCGACCCGTCCTCATGTTTTTTCGTGCTTAAGTACCCATCAGTAATAAATTAAGAAGATTTGAATTTTGCATAATCTATATTAAATAATGTTCCCACATTTTGCAAAACGAATAAAACTCTTTCTTTAAGTGTTTGAAAATCAGCATAATCCTGTGTTCTAATCCATCGAGCTTTGAGTTCTTTCCACACCCTTTCGCATATATTAAGATGAGGGGAGTATGGGGGTAAGTAAAAAATAAAAAGGTTCTTTTCTTCCCACTCTTTTG